>JAEHDN010000129.1 GCA_016880395.1 Candidatus Eiseniibacteriota bacterium | reverse complement strand
TGCACGTCGGGTTCCCAACGCTCTACAAGAGCGCCCACATCGCGGGGTCCACTTATGCGGGCCCGTGCCGCAATCAGAGTGGCCGCGACGATCTCACGCGCCTGCTCCAGAGCGTGCCGAAGGATCGCGCGATCGTCCTCTACTGCGGCTGCTGTCCCTGGGAGCACTGCCCGAACGTGATCCCAGCGTTCCGGATCGCCCGTTCGCTCGGGCTCAAGAACGCGAAGATCCTATACATCTCGCAGAACATGCAGCACGACTGGGTGGATCGAGGGCTCCCCGCGCTGGTTCACTAGGCGCTTCGAGAATGCGCTCTCGGCGGGTGGAGTTCCTCACCGGCGGATACGCTCACGATCATCCCGACCCACGGAGTCGCGTCCGCCTCCGTGTGGCCGAACCCGCTCAATCCGTTCGGGACGCTCCAGTTCGCAACGACGGCGCCGGGCGACGTCACGATCCGGCTCTTCGATCTCACGGGGCGACTGGTCCGAACGCTTCTTCCGCGCCAGAGGCTCGAAGCCGGGGAACACACGGTAACGATCGACGGCCGCGACAGCCGCGGATCGACCCTGGCCACCGGGGTCTATTTCTACCGGATCGAGATGCCGGGCGGCATGAGCCAGGGTCGATTCGTAGTGGCGAAGTGAAGGGAGCGCGCGTAGCCTGTCCATCCAGCCGGGCCCGTCCGCCGGGCCCGTTTCCTCGTTTCAACCCAGGAGAGCCTCGTGAGCACCACGACCGCCTCATCTGAAAAGCCTAAAGCTGCCGACGAGCGGCCGAGGACTCCCGAGCAGATCGAGCGCGACTGGTTCGAGAACGTCTACGCCGGCGACCGCATGAAGCAGCTCACCGCGCGTGCGCTCATCATGGGCATGATGCTGGGCATGGTCATGGCCTGCTCCAACGTGTACGTCGGGCTCAAGTCCGGGTGGGGCATGGGCGTGGCCATCACGTCCTGCATCATGGCGTGGTCCATCTTCGCGGTCCTCCACGCGAGCCTCCCGAAGCTCTTCCCGCCCTACAGCATTCTCGAGAACAACGCGATGCAGTCGTGCGCATCGGCGGCCGGCGCGATCACCGGGGCGGGCCTGGTGAACGCGATCCCCGCGCTCCTCATGCTCGATCCCACAGTGCTGCCGACCGGATTCGCGGCGCGCTGCTGGATCCTCATCCCGTGGCTCGCGGTCGTCGCGTGGCTCGGCGTGTTCCTGGCCGTACCCACGAAGCGCCAGCTCATCAATATCGAGCAGCTCCGGTTCCCGAGCGGCGTGGCTGCCGCCACGACCCTCCGGAGCCTCCACGGAGCCGGCGGGGAGGCGGCCCGCCAGGCGCGAGCGCTCTTCTCGGCGCTCGGACTGGGAGCCATCGTCACCTGGATGCGCGACGCCGACGCTCCGTGGATGAGGGCGCTGCCCATCAAGGGCGTGCCGGACTGGGCGCCGGTCAAGTCCTGGGTCACGTTCCCGAGCGTGCCGTGGCTTCGATACCCGCGGATCGAGACCGTGTGGGGCACGAGCTGGGTCAAGCTCGGCTCGTACAAGGACCAGGTCCTCGGGCTCAACCAGGTGACGATGTCCTTCGAGGGGTCGCTCCTGTTCATCGCGGCGGGCGCGATCATGTCGTTCCGCACCGCCTGGAGCCTGATGCTCGGCGCAATCATCAACTACGTCTGGCTCGCCCCGATCTTCCTCCGGAACGGGGACATCACCGGAGCGAGCTTCCGCAACATCTCGCGCTGGAGCCTCTGGATCGGCGTTCCCATGATGGTGACGTCCGGCCTCCTCCTCTTCTTCATGAACTGGAAGAGCGTGATCCGCGCGTTCAGCACGATCGGCGCCTTCTTCCGGAAGTCGGGAGGACAGGCGGATCCCATGGACAGGATCGAGGTGCCCGGGTCCTGGTTCATCGCCGGCTACGCGGTGCTCGGCACGGCGGCCATCGTGCTCGGCAATCTCTTCTTCCACATCCACTGGTGGATGGGGCTGATCGCCGTGCTCGCGACCTTCCTCTTGGTCGTGGTCGCCGCACGCGCGACGGGCGAGACGGACATCACGCCGGTCGGGCCGCTGAGCAAGATCACGCAGCTCACGTTCGGCGCAATCGCGCCGGGGAACGTGCCCACGAATCTCATGACGGCCAACATCACCGCGGGTGCCACGGGCAGCGCGGGCGATCTGCTCACGGATCTGAAGAGCGGCTACCTGCTCGGCGCGAACCCGCGCCAGCAGTTCTTCGCGCAGTTCTTCGGCGTGCTGGCCGGGGCGCTCGTCGTGATTCCCGTGTTCTTCATCCTGATCCCGGATCCGGCGCTCCTCGGCACGGAGAAGTGGCCGGCGCCGGCGGCGCTCGTCTGGCGCGGCGTGGCCGAGCTGCTCGCGAAGGGGCCCGGGGCGCTTCCGGTCTCGGCTCGCTACGGGCTCGTGATCGGCGCCTCGCTCGGCATCATCCTGACCCTGCTCGAGGTGATGCTGCCTCGCTTCAAGAAGTTCATCCCCTCGCCCACGGGGCTCGGGATCGCGTTCACGATCAACGGATTCAACAGCATCTCGATGTTCATCGGCGCGCTCCTCGCACTCGGGTTCTCCGCCTGGAAGCCGAAGGCGGCCGGGCACTACACCGTCCCGGTGGCCTCGGGCATCATCGCGGGGGAGAGCTTGATGGGGGTCGGGATCGCGGTGCTGAGCGCACTTCACCTGCTGGGCTGAGTCCGGTGACCTTCAGGATCTCCTGCTCGTCCAGGGTCTCGTGCGCGAGCAGGGCCTCCGCGAGCTTGTCGAGCGCCGGGCGATGCTCCACGAGCAGGCGCTTCGCTTCCTCGTGGCTCTCGCGGATGATCCGGAGCACCTCCGCATCGACCGCGCTCGCGGTCTCCTCGCTGATGGGGCTTGGCCCGCCGAACCCATCGGGACCCGCCAGGTAGGGATTCTCGCGCGGCGCGAGCTGTACCATTCCCAGCTTGTCGCTCATGCCCCAGCGCGTGACCATGTCGCGCGCGAGCTGCGTCGCCTGCTCGATGTCGTTCTGCGCACCGGTCGTGCGCGTTCCGAAGACGATCTCCTCGGCGGCGCGGCCGCCGAGCATTCCGATGAGCCGGCCGCGCAGGTAGGACTCGGGGTAGTTGTAACGATCCGCCTCCGGGCGCTGATACGTGACGCCGAGCGCCTGGCCGCGGGGTACGATGGACACGCGATGCACGGGATCCGATCCGGGGATCACGAGCCCGAGGATGGCATGCCCGCCCTCGTGGTACGCGATCCGCTCCCGATCGTCGCGGCTCAGGAGGAGCGGCCGCTCCGGCCCCAGCACGATCTTCTCGAGCGCATCGAGGAAGTCCTTCGCGTGCACCTCGGTCTCCTCGCGCCGGGCCGCGAGCAGTGCGGCCTCGTTGACCAGATTTCGAAGATCCGCGCCCGCGAGGCCCGGCGTCGCCGACGCCAGCTCGTCCAGATTCACGTCGGAGGCCAGCGGCACCTGCCGTGTGTGCACGCGGAGGATCGCCTCTCTCCCTTTCCGGTCCGGCAGGTTCACGACGACGCGGCGATCGAATCGTCCGGGGCGGAGGAGCGCCTTGTCGAGAATGTCGGGCTGGTTCGTCGCCCCGAGCACGATGATGCCCTCGCGGCTCGAGAAGCCATCCATCTCGGTGAGGATCTGGTTCAGCGTCTGCTCCTGCTCGCTCGAGCCTCCGATCGACACGAGGCCGCGGGCGCGTCCGATCGAGTCCAGCTCGTCGATGAAGACGATGGCGGGCGCGCTCTCGCGGGCCAGCCGGAAGAGATCGCGCACGCGTGCGGCGCCCACGCCCACGATCATCTCCACGAACTCGGATCCGCTCATGGAGAAGAACGGCACGCCGGCCTCGCCGGCCACGGCCCGCGCGAGTAGAGTCTTGCCCGTTCCCGGAGCGCCGACCAGGAGGACTCCCTTGGGTGCCGTGCCTCCGAGGCGCTGGTATTTTTGCGGGTCCTTGAGGAAGTCGACGATCTCGACCAGCTCGTTCTCGGCCTCGTCGATGCCCGCGACGTCCTCGAACGTGACCCGCTCGTCCCGCTCCGTGTCGAAGCGCCGCGCGGTGCTCCGCCCGATCCCCATGAGCCCGCCGCCGAGGCCGCCCTGCTTTGCCGCGCGCCGGAATGCCCACACGTAGAGCCCGATCAGGAGGAGCGCGGGAGCGAAGCTGAACAGGAGCCCGAGCCACGGGTTTCCTTGCTGGATCGGCTCGGCGCTGATCTCGACGCCGTGCGCGATGAGCAGCGACTCGAGCCCCGGATCCACGAAGGCAGGGAGGGTGGTGGAGAAGTCGATCACCGGTTTCGGACGGACGCTGGTGAGCGTGTCGGGCTTCGTGGGATACGTGACGGGCCGTCGGAATCGGCCCGTCATGCTCTCGCCGCGACTGTAGATCGTGGCGACGTTGTCTCTCGTGACCTCCTGCTTGAAGAGCGTGTACGGCACCTTCACCGGCTTCGGACCGGGGAAGAAGAGCCGCGTCAGGAGGATGTTGGCGAGCACGATGAGGACGAAGACGAGCCAGATGCGGCGCGGCGGTGCGGTCGGCGTTGGTGGCTGAGGCGCCTGCCCGGCCGGCTGGTTCGGAGGCGTGGGCGGGGGGGCCGGTCCGCGTGCGGGAGGCTTGGGGTCCGGCGTCATCAGGTCATCGTAGACAGTCCCACCCGGGGGTGCAACGGCGGGGGAAGTGCAGGGCCCGGCGTGGTAGGGTAGGCGCGTGAGCGAC
The DNA here is from genome assembly GCA_016880395.1 of Candidatus Eiseniibacteriota bacterium. Taxonomy (GTDB): domain Bacteria; phylum Eisenbacteria; class RBG-16-71-46; order SZUA-252; family SZUA-252; genus WS-9. The sequence goes on along the minus strand of JAEHDN010000129.1, from coordinate 3,859 downwards.
ACCGTGGTGGCTTCCCGCGTCAACCGCAGCCCCGAGCGCAAGGACGGCTCGACTTACAGCGGTGTCGCGCCCGAGGTCCACCAGGAGGCGTGCCGGAGGCTCTCCTGGCTCGCGCTCATCTACTCCTTCACCTACCTGGCCGTGGACGGGTACGGGATCGCGACCAACTCGCACGCGGGTCCCGAGCACACGCTCGTGAGCCACTTGCCGAATCTCATTCCGATCACGATCGGATTCCTCGTGGCGGCCGCCAGCCGCGCCGGCAAGATCACGCCCAAGCTCTATCCCAAGGTGCTCGTCGCCTTCCAGCTAATCAGCACGTTCGGGATCGTGCTGGGGGCCTGGGGCTGGGAAACGCAGGTCGACCGCGGCCTCAGGGAGCTGGTGACCATCGGAGGCTCAAACCCGGACACCTTCCTCGCCCGGCTCAAGGAACGGCACATCTCCATCGTATCCGTGGACGGAGTGCCCTGGGTCGGCGTCTGGCTCCTCATGGTACCGCTCGTGCTTCCTCTGTCGCCGAAGCAGACGGCGATCGGGTCGCTCTTGAGCGCGTCCATCCAGCCGCTCTATTTCACCGCGTCGCTCCTCGCCCACGGCATCCCGCCCGTCATCGACTGGTGGGTGTGGCGCTTCATCGCCGACGTTTCCGTGCCGGTCTACATCTGCGCCGGAATCGCGATCGCGGGGTCAAGAGTCGTCTACAAGCTCACGCGGCAGCTCTCCGACGCGCGGCAGTTGGGAAGCTATCGACTCGAGGAGAAGCTGGGGGACGGGGGCATGGGGGAGGTGTGGAAGGCCAGGCACCGGATGCTCGCCCGTCCGGCCGCCATCAAGCTGATCCGCCCGGACACCGCCGGGAGCCCGAACCCGGAGGTCGCGCGCACGGCCCTCGCGAGGTTCGAGCGCGAGGCCCAGGCGACGTCCATGCTCGGGTCGCCCCACACGATCGAGATCTACGATTTCGGGGTTGCCGAGGGCGGGAGCTTCTACTACGTCATGGAGCTCCTCGACGGGATGGATCTGCGGACCATGATCGAGCGGCACGGCCCAGTTCCCGTGAACCGGGCGGTGTATCTCCTCACGCAGGTCTGCCACTCGCTGGCCGACGCGCACGAGAGCGGACTCATCCATCGCGACGTCAAGCCCGCGAACATCTTCGCCTGCCGGCGCGGCCGCGAGGATGACTTCGTCAAGGTGCTCGACTTCGGGCTGGTGAAGGAGACCGGCGCCCGCGACGTTCAGCTCACGGCCGAGGGCACGACCACCGGAACGCCCGCGTTCATGGCGCCCGAGGCGGTCTACAGCGCGGACCGCATGGATGCGCGATCCGACCTCTATGCGCTCGGGTGTGTCGGGTACTGGCTCGTGACTGGCCGGCTCGTCTTCGAGCGCGACACCCCGATCCAGACGCTCCTCGGCCACCTGAACGATGCGCCGCCCTCTCTGTCCACGCGGACCTCGCAGCCGATTCCGGAGCGGTTCGAGAACGCGATCAGGGAATGCCTGGAGAAAGACCCGGCAAGGCGTCCGCCATCGGCTGAGGCGCTCGGCGAACTCCTCGAGGATTCGATTCAGGGGATGCCGCGCTGGACTCCGGCGGACGCACGCGCGTGGTGGGCGTCGCGACGCAACGCCAGGAAATCCCCGGCCGCGAGTGCCTCGGACGCGCTCAGCGGCGTGCCTGGATGAGGCAGGGTCGGGGCTGCCGACCCGTTGATGCAGCCCCGTCCGTCAGGTGATGTCGGGGGGCTCCGAAGGCTGGGGCGCTTCGGTTGCTTCGGCGACTTCGGCGGCTGCGGTCTCGACGCCTTCCATGCCCGGCTCGACCGCGTCCACGCCCTCGGGCGCGGCGTTCATCTCGTCGCGGGCGCGCTTGCGCTCCCGTTTCGCTTCGCGCTTGTTGTTGGCCCGGGCGAGACGCTGCTGTTCCTTCTGCCGCTTGAGATACGACGGTCGTTTCGTTGCCAAACGTGCTCCTTCCGAATGAACTGACGGCGAGGCGGGGCGGTCCCGCCGCTGGAGTATACCCCCGATGCGGGCCGCCGGGGGCTCAGGCCCTCAAGTCCTGGGCCGGAGCGCCTTTGCGACGGAGACACTGTGCCCCGGTCGATCGGTGACGGTGTAATCTCTCATTTCCGAGTCACGCCGCTCAGCCGGGAGATTGCAGCATGACAGTCGTGCCCTGCACGGCCTATACCAGGGACTTGGCCACCTGGAAGAGATCCCACTTCCATCACCGAAGCGAGCGGTGATCATCGACATGCTCGGTTACGGTTCCCACGCGCACGCGATGACGCCCGAAACTCTCGAGGCGCAGGCGGACCATGTCGTGGGAGAGATGGACCGCCTCGGAATCTCCAGGGCCGCGATCATGGGGCACTCGGTCGGCGGCGCGGTGGCGATGCTCCTCGCCGCTCGGCATCCCGGCCGGGTCGAGGCCGTCGTCAACGTGGAGGGCAATGTCACCCTCGCGGACGCGTTCTGGTCCGCCAAGGTGGCAGCCATGTCGCGTCCGGATGCGGAAGCGCTGCTCGAGGGATTCCGGAGCGACGTGCCCGGCTGGATCTCGGGGCAAAAGATGGAGCCCACGGCGCAGCGTGTCGCCTGGGCCCGCCGCATGTTCGACGCCCAGCCCGCGAGCTCGGTGCAAGCGCTGGCTCGGGCGGTGGTGACTGCCACATCCTCGCCAGGCTATCTCCGGATGCTGGAGGGCGTGCTCGACTCGGGGATCCCGGTGCACATGATGGCGGGCGAGCGGTCACGCTCGGGCTGGGCGGCGCCCGAGGCGTTCCTTCGAAGGGCCGCCTCGTTCACCATCCAGCCGCGCGTGGGACACATGATGCCTCTCGAGGATCCGGAGGCGTTCCTCTCCCTGGTTGCGTCCAGGGTCGGATGACATCCATGAGCTGAGAGGCGCGGGGCTCCGACCGGGTCGCCTCGTCCGGTGCCGGCCCCGTGGTACGTTACCATTCGCTACGCGACGTCGAGCCTCATCATGGGGCACGCGGTCGGCGCCGGAGTCGGGGCCCATAGTGGGCCTCGGCGTCAGCCTCCTCCTTGCGTCGAAGCGCCGGAAGGCGGCTTGATCTCCATGCTGGAATGGGGAGGCGGCGGTGCTGCGCCCTCCGAGTCCGCGCGCGCCTGGATCGTCGGCAGATCCACGGTGACGTAGACGACCGTATCCCAGGCGTTGTGGATCCCGATGAACAGGAGCATCAGGAGCGCCGCGCCGATCGCGAAGAGCGGCTCCGCCGAGTTCGTCTGGAGCGCGAGACCGGCCACGACCAGCGTGGCATACGAAGCAGCCGGCAGCACGGCGTGCCACACCCAGTCCTCCCAGACGGGCTCGTACCCGCGCTGGTGGAGCGCGCGTCTCACGACCTCGCCTGAGTAGACCACTCCGAGCACGCCGCAAACGGACATGGCTATGCCGGGCTGGCGCAACCCCGGCCAGGGGGCACTGAGAATCGAGGTCGCGAGCAGGACCGCGCAGAAATGGACGATGTTCGGAGTGCCGAAGGCGGAGATCGAGTCGCGCCGCCGGCTTCGGTCCACCTCGCCGATCAACGTCATCACGACGAACTGAAGTCCCGTCAACGCGCCGGCGGCCGTGCCGACGATGACGTAGAAGGTATCCCAGGCTCTCATCGACGAAGCGACGGCTTCCTGCATGCCGATCCTCCCAGCGTTCGTGGGGTGCGTCAGGCGCATGCCAACTCTAGGCGGGATTCATCCCCGGCTCAATGCATGGCTGACCTGTCGCGCCGCTCGTCGGCCGCTCGCGAGCGCTGCCTCGACGGTCCCACTCTGCTCTTCGGTGGCTTCACCCGCGAAGAAGAGAGTGTGCTGTTCGGGA
>JAEHDN010000128.1 GCA_016880395.1 Candidatus Eiseniibacteriota bacterium | reverse complement strand
GCCCCAGTACAACGCCCTCGAGGTCGGTCCGGGCGGGCGCGCGAGGATGAGCCGGCACATGTACGGCGACGCGTCGGACGTCTTCGTCGACGCGGACGGGGACGGCAGGATGGACGACCTGAACCGGGACGGGAAGGTGACGGTGGCGGACGCGCGAGTTCTCTTCGACGTCGCACAGAGCGTGGAGGACAGCCATCCCGATCTGGTCGGAGGGCTCTCGGCCTATCCGGCCACGGTGGCCCACGGGCCGTTCGTGCACGTGGACACGAGAGGGAAGCGCGCGCGGTGGTAGAAGGGAGTCCGCGTCGGGAGCCGGGCCGGGGGGCCTAGCTCGCGATCATCCCTGCCAGAGCGCGGAGATCCGGGGCCGTCAGCGATGACGGCCCCCACACATTGTGGGGCCGTGGAATGAAGATGGTGGTGAGGCCGAGGCGCCCCGCGGTCGCCATGTCATAGTCGGCATACGCCGACACGTGCCACCAGTCGCTCCCGAACGCCACGCCCCGCCTCGACGCCACCGCGGTCCAGAATTCGGACGCCGGCTTGTAGCAGCGGACGTCTTCCGCGCAGATCCATCCGTTGAGGCGGAAGCCAAGCTGCTCCTGCACCTGCCGCCCGTGGATCTGATCGCTGTTCGTCATCGCGACACAGGGTGCGACGCGCATCAGGGCGCGCAGTCCGTCCGCGGAGTCGGGGAAGAGGGGCCACGTTCCAGCATCGGCAGCGATCGCTCGCGCCGCCTTGCGGCCCAGCCCGAGCACGCGCACGAAGCTGTCGGTCATGATGTCGGCGTACGGGCGGTATGTCTCGGCCTCGGCGCGGGCCTGGTGATCGACGACCGCCTGGAAGTCCTGGTCCCCGACGACCACGCCGTGCGCGGCCGCGGCCTCGACGAGGCCGGCGCGCCAGTCGATCAGCGTTCCGAAGACATCGAGCGTCACGAGGCGAGGTGGATCCATGCCTTTCCCGCGGCCGCGCGGGGCCTCCTAGAAGCGAGACGAGACGAGCTTCGTGTCCGACTTCGCCCAGGCGCGGCGGAACCGCTTCTCCGTCGCCGCTGCCTCCTTCGTCTTACCCTGCGCCCGCAGCGCCTGCGTCAATCCGTAGAGGGACCACCCGGTCTCCGGGTAGCGCGCGAGGTCCGCGCGGTAGACCGCCTCCGCCTCCGGCGCCCGGCCGGCCGCGAGGAGCGCCGTGCCGAGCGACTGGCGCGCCGTCTGCTGCCATGCCGGCGGCTCGTCGTAGTGGAGCGAGTCCTGCATGCCCGCGGCGGCCTGGAGGAGGCGGATGGCCTCGTCGCTGTTTCCGCGGCGGAGCGCGATCTCACCCTGGAGATGGGCCGCCGCGAAGCGGAAGACCGGAGCCGCCGGGTTCAGGCCGAAGAAGGCGTCCGCCGGCATCGAGGCAACGACCGCCTGGATGCTGTCGCGCTCCGCCTCCGCCTCGGCGTACTTGCCTCCTGCAGCGTACGCCATCCCGCGCGCGTAGCGCCATGCCGCGTGCTGCAAGATCATTCCAGCCGCCGGCTCGGGCTCCTGGAGCGCCTCCTCCCAGAGCCCAAATCGCGCCTGCGTGAGGTACGGCGCGACGCGCAGGAACTCCGCCATCGGCATGGCTCGCACGATGGAGTCGGGCACGGCCTTCTCCAGATCGCGCGTCGCCTGGACCGCCTCCGCGCGCCGCCCCGAGGAGAGGAGCGCGGACCAGCGCATGTGGATGTTGTGCGGGTAGTACATGATCGGGTAGATGCCGGGCGGGTGGTACTTCCCGATGTAGTCGCGATCCACGGCGATCGCTTTCGCGTTGTAGTCCACCGCGTCGGCATAGCGGCCGACGCGGAGATGAACGTGCGACGGCATGTGGACCAGGTGGCCGGCATTGGGAGCCAGCTTGGCGAGCTTGTCCGCATAGGCCTCGGCTCGCCCGGGCTCGGGGGATTCCTCCACGGCGTGGATGTAGAGGTGGATCGCGCCGATGTGGTTCGGGTTCGACTTCAATACTCCCTCGAGCAGCGCGACGATCTCGGGCGTCCCGGGCTGTGGCTTTCCGTCCATGGCCCAGTAGTCCCACGGCCGGAGATCCATGAGGGCCTCTGCGGTGAGCACGGCGATGTCGGAATCGCCGGGATGGGTCTCGTGGAGGGCCCGCATCGCGCCCGCGTAGGACGAGTCGTGCGCCGCACGGCCCGTCCCCGGGACCGCGTCGTACCGCTTTGCGAGAGCCTCCACCATGCCGCGCTCGAGCGGCGGGGCCCCGGACGCCGCGGCGAGCGCGCGCTGCGCGAGCGCGTACGCTTCCTTCTCCGCCTCGGCGCTCATCGGCATGTTGATGTTCGGCCCCAGGACGAGCGCCGCGCCCCACCATGCCATGGTGCAGGCAGAGTCGAGGCGCGCGGCCTCGAGGAACGATCGCTTCGCTTCCTCGTGATTGAACCCGTACGCGAGCCGTAGCCCCTGATCGAAGTACTTCTGGGCGAGAGGCACGCGGGTGGCCACCTCGCGGTGGGTCCCGCCGAGCCCTTCGAGAAGTGGCGCGGGGGTGCCGGCCTGAGGAGCCGCTGCGTGATCGTGCTGGGCGAGTGCGGGGGCGACAGCGGCGACGGTGAGCGTGAGGACGAGGGGGGCGAAGCCACGCATGGGTGTCCCTCCGGTTGTCAGATGGGGTCCGGTCATGGACCCCGGCTCGACAGGCGACCGTAGACTACTCGCGGGTTCGCGACAACGCCATCCGCTCTACGGCTGCGTGCGGCGGATGTGATTGCCCTCCTGAAGCGGGCCGGACGCCCGCCTCTGGTCGTGAATCATTGCGGCACAACATCTTGATCTACCATCCGCGGGGCAACCGGCGCTAAAGAGCGCTCCCGTTTCGACCGATCTTTGGCTGAATGGAAATCGAGGATCTCATCGCCCGCCTGGACGGGATGGCTGCGCGCGGGGAGGGGCTCGAGCGCCTGCTCGAGGCTGCCGTCGAAGGGCTCAGCCGATCCGATCCACGCTTCGACTGGACGGGGGTTTACGAGCTTTTCTCCGACAACGTGCTCCGGCTCGGACCGTTCGTGGGCGCCCCCACGGACCACGTTTTCATCGGCGTCGGGAACGGTGTGTGCGGCACAGCCGTGGCCGAGCGCCGGAACATGAACATCCCCGACGTCCGCGAGATCACGAACTACCTGGCCTGCAGCGCCTCCACGCGCTCCGAGCTGGTGGTGCTGATCCGCTCCGGAGACATGATCCACGGTCAGATCGACATCGACAGCCATCAGGTCGGCGCTTTCGACGAGGCGTCGGTCGCGAAGGTGGAGCGCGTCGCCGACTGGCTCGCGCGCGCCTACGACGCCCGGGCTGGCGAGACCTCGTGAGACCCGAGCGCTGGTCGGCGGCCCAGCTCGCTCACCTGCTCGCCGCGGAGGAGATCGACGCGGCGCTCACCGAGGGAGCAGCCCTCATCGCGGGCGAGGCCGGGGTCTCCGAGGCGGCGGTGTTTCTCGCCGACGGGCGCCAGCCGCTTCGCGAGTACTGGCACGGCGCGCCGGAGGCGCGCGAGCGGCTCCGGTCGGCGTACAAGGGAGCGGCGCTCGAAGCGACGCGCACGGGGGTCGTCGCCGCGCGCGCGGCGGGCGACGACTCCGATTCGCTCCGCGCCTTCCCGCTCCACGCCGGGGGGCGCGTGCTCGGCGCGATCTGCCTGCCGTGGTTCGCCTCCTCCGAATCCTCGACGGATCTCGAGAGCCGCATCGCCCCCCTGGCCGGCATCCTCGCCGCGAAGGCCTTCTTCCACGAAGAGATCACGCGTCACCGCGTCCAGCGGACGCGAGACGAGCGCTGGTTCAAGACCCTGGACAGCCACCTCCGTCTGCTCGACCGGGAGCGCCAGAAGTTCGCCGCGTTCGTCGGCCAGACCGACACCTTCGTGTTCGTGACGGACAAGGACGCGCGCATCGGCTGGGCGAACCGCGCGATGTGCGACGTCTTTCCCCCCGAGAACGGCGGCTCATGGATCGGATCGGCCTGCTCGTCCGTGTGCAGCCGCCTCGGAGGACCATGCGCCGATTGTCCGGTCGTGAGGGCCGCGGGGCTCGCGGCCGTGAGCCATCAGGAGCTGCCCGGCCAGGTCGGCGCGAGCGAGGGGCTCCTCTACCTGACGGCGCTCCCCATCTGCGGCCCGAGCGGGAAAGCCGACGAGATCATGGTCATGATCCAGGACCTCACGGGACTCGAGGGTCTCCGCCGGTCGGAGTCGCGGTACCGGCTCCTCTACGAGCGAAACGTCGACGGGATCCTGATGGTCCGTCCCGGCACCTTCGCGATCGTGCTCGCGAATCCGGCGGCGTGCTCGGCGCTCGGCTACTCGTCGTCCGAGATCCTCGAGCGCACCCTCGCGGATCTCCACACCCTCGAGGAGTGGGACGGCCTGCGGCCCACGTACGACGCGTGCATCGCCGAAGGCTCGCCGATCGGACTCGAGTGCGCGCTCCGAACCCACTTCGGCGACGAGCGGATCGCACAGGTCGCGGCCAACCGGTTTCGGCACGAGGACGAGGAGGTCCTGCTCGTCACCTTCCGCGACGTCACCGAGCAGCGCCGCGCCGAGCGGGCGCTCCAGCGTGCGGAGGAGCGCCTGCGCACGGTGGTCGCGTCCGCGCCGGTGGTGCTCTTCGCGATCGACCGCGAGGGGATCTTCACGCTGTCGGAGGGGCGGGGACTCGCGGCGGTCGGCCTCACCCCGGGCCAGGTCGTGGGCCAGTCGGTGTACGTCCTCTACCGGGATCACCCGGAGATCCTCGACCACGTGCGCCGCGCCATCTCGGGCGAGGAGATCGCCGCGAACGTGGACATCGGCGGAATCCACTTCGAGGCCCGCTACGCGCCGCTGCGCGACGGAGAGGGCTCGATCCAGGGCGTGATCGGCGTGGCGACGGACGTGACCCAGCGGCGGAATGCGGAGCATGCGCTGCGCGAGTCCGAGGCGGCGCTCCGCGTGAGCGAGGAGCAGCTCCGCCAGGCCCAGAAGATGGAAGCGCTGGGGGTGCTCGCCGGCGGAGTCGCGCACGACTTCAACAACCTGCTCACGGTCATCATGACCCAGAGCGAGCTCCTGCTGAAGGGGCTCCCCGCCGGCTCCAAGGAGCGGGAGAAGGCCGAGTCGATCCACGGCGCCAGCGCGCGCGGGGCCATGCTCACGCGCCAGCTCCTGACCTTCAGCCGCAACGAGGTGCTCGCCCCCCAGGTGCTCGACGTCAACACCGTCGTGCGCGAGATCGAGGGCATGCTGCGCCGCCTGATCGGCGAGGACGTCGAGATCTCGTGCGCCTGCCACGGATCCCCGGTCCACGTGCGCTGCGACAGGGGCCAGCTCGAGCAGGTGCTGATGAACCTCGCGGTGAACGCGCGCGACGCGATGCCGCAGGGCGGGCGCCTGCGGATCGCGGTGGAGACCGCACGGGTGGACGAGGCCCTGGCGAGCGAGCTGAGCCTGGACGCGCCGGGAAGCTACTGCGCGCTCTGCGTCGAGGACACGGGCACGGGCATGGATCCCCAGACGCTCGAGCGAATCTTCGAGCCCTTCTTCACGACGAAGGGGCCGGGCAAGGGCACCGGGCTCGGGCTCTCCACCGTGTACGGCATCGCGCGGCAGAACAGCGGCGCGGTCACGGTCCGGAGCGAGCCGGGGCGAGGCTCCACGTTCACCGTGCACCTCCCGATGCGCGAGGATGCGCCCGCACCGCAGGTCGAGCCGGCCGGTCCGGACCTGAGCGCGCGGGGCGGGGAGACCGTGCTCCTTGTCGAGGACGAGCCCGGCGTGCGCGCCATCGGAAAGGACCTGCTCGAGTTCCACGGGTACAAGGTCATCGAGGCCGAGAACGGCGTGCGCGCCCTCGAGGTCGAGGCGCGCCACCGGGGTCCCATCCATCTCCTCCTCACGGACGTCGTCATGCCGCTGATGGGGGGCCGGGAGCTGGCCGAGCGTCTGAGCGCCCGGCGGCCCGACACCCGGATCCTCTTCGTCTCGGGCTTCACCGACGACACCGTGGTGCGGCATGGAGTGCTGGACGAGGGGGTCGCCTTCCTCCAGAAGCCCTTCTCGCTCGAGAGCCTTTCCCGGACCGTGCGGCTGGTCCTGGACGGGGGCCCGGTCCCACAGCCGCCCGCCCAGCAGCCCTCTCAGAAGCGATAACGCACGGCCGGGTTCCGGGGCTGATTGGCGCCCCCCCTCACCCTTCTTTATCCTGTGCAGTTGGCGCGGCTTCCAGCGTTGTAGTCATGGACAGAGGCAGGGGCCACCCTGGATGGCGGGCCCGATGGGGAAGGAGGTTACGACGTGACTCCCGAAGAAGACGACCGCCACAAGCGGCTCTTAGAGTTGGCCCAGACGATCGCGGATGGGAAGCCGGTAGACTGGAATCACGCCCTGGAGGCAGACCCGGACAGCTCCGAGAGCATCGAGGCGCTCCGGGTCCTGGAGTCGGTCGTCGCGGCCCACGTCGATCCTCCTCCCAGCATCCCGCTCCCCTTCACCTGGGGCCCCCTCGAGGTCCGGGAGAAGATCGGGGACGGGGCCTTCGGTGAGGTGTTCCGCGCCGTCGATACGCGCCTCAATTGTGACGTCGCCCTCAAGCTGCTCTCGTCGAGCCGCGCGGGGTCGAGCCGGGCGAGCCAGCAGTTCCTCAACGAGGCCCGCGCCCTGGCCAAGGTGAGATCCGACCACGTCGTCATCGTCCACGGGGCGGATGTCCACGAGGGACGCCCCGGCCTGTGGACCGACCTGATACGGGGTCAGACGCTGGAGCAGCTCCTCACGATCTCGGGGCCGCTCGGAGAGCGCGAGGCGGTCAGCATCGGGATCGAGTTGTGCCAGGCTCTGGCGGCCATTCACGACAAGAACCTCGTCCACCGCGACGTCAAGACGCAGAACGTCATGCGCGAGGACAGGACTGGCCGGATCGTGCTGATGGATTTCGGTGCTGCCGCTGCGTTCCTGCCCGATGAGGCCGTGCCGCGCGAGGAAGGGGAGTCCGTGTACGGGACGCCGCTCGCGGTCGCGCCGGAGATCCTCGCGGGAGGGCCGGCCACGCGGAAGTCCGACATCTATTCGCTTGGCGTCCTCCTGTTCCGCCTGGTCACCCGCCGCTATCCCATCGACGCAACCACGTTCCGCGAGCTCGAGGAGCGCCATCGCACCGGCCACCGGACCTCCCTCAGGGAGGTGAGGTCGGATCTGTCGCCGGGCTTCGTGAACATCATCGAGCAGGCCCTCGATCCGGATCCCAGGCGACGCCCCTCCGGCGTAGGAGCCATGGAGCGATCGCTCGCGAACCGGAAGAAAAGCGCGTCGCCTCTTCAAATCCTCCTCGCCGCATGCGTCTCCGTCGCGATCGTTATCGGCGGGGTATGGCTCTGGCGCTCGCCCGGCCCTTGGCATCCGAGGCCGCCGGTCCCGGTTTCACCCGCGCCCAAGCCGGCGCTCGCGGCCACGGCCTCACTCTTTCGTGAGCGTGACGGGAAATCGGAGCGCCTCATGCCCGGCGCCCGCGTGGTGCCCGGCGACAAGCTCTACCTCGAGCTCACCGGCGACGATGCGATGAACGTCTACGTCTTCAACCAGGATGAGAAGGGCAACGTCTTCGTCCTCTTCCCGCTTCCTGGCCTCGATGCGGCCAATCCCTTACCGCCCCGGCTGAGCAACCGGCTTCCCGGAACGCGTCAAGGCGTGCCCGAGAGCTGGCAGGTCACGAGCGCCGGAGGCAGCGAGGAGCTTTTCGTCGTGGCGTCGCGATCTCCGCTCGCCGCGCTCGAGCAGGAGCTGGCCGCCGTGCCGCGTGCCCACCCGGGCGCGCCAGTCGAGCTGAGCCGAGAGGTTCTCCAGACCCTCCGAGGGATCGGAGGCACCGAGCCCTCCAGCGTCGACGCCGCCAAGCCGCCCCGTCTATCCGAGGTGCTGGCGAAGGTTTCGGAGGATCCGGTGCGCTCCAAGGATCTCTGGGTCTGGCAGACGCGGCTCGCGAATCCGGAGACCGGCCCCTAGCCTCCGCCGTCCCGGAGGCCGGACCGCACCGACCGCCGTCCCGAAGAGACTCCCCGTGCTTCCAACCGCCGTCAGCAGATTTGCTGTGCGATCGACCCTTACCCCGTCGTTTACCACTCTTGAGCGGGTGGGGGCACGCCGAAAGGTTGTGGGGATTTCGGCGAGCCGATCCTGCCTGGTAGTCCCTCCGGTCACGAGCGAGCCAAAGAGCACGGCGAGCACGCCATATGGTGCGTGGGGCGGCGGATCCGGCTGGGGAGACGGATGGTCCGTTCCGTGCGGCGTAGATCACTGCTCGGGGCGGGCACCGCCGCCACCACGCAGTACCGAACAGGAGGCGCACCGCGCTTCCTCGTGCCCGCCATGGTCCCGCCACGGCCGCCTTCCCTCGCGCTCATGCTCCGCGAAAAATGCCGCAAGCCCTTGATTTAGCGGGGAGTTTCTGTTAGTTTGGATGAAGCAGCGTCCGCCTTCGGGCGCGACCGAACGCCGGAACCGCGATCTCCACATCGACCTGACCTCCATGACCCTACGCCCCGCGTTGTCGTCACGCGCCCTCCACTGGACTCTCCGGATCGGCGTGGCGATGTGCTTCATCGGGCACGGGGCGTTCGGCATCCGCGTCAAGGAGGCCTGGATCCCGTTCTTCCAGGCGCTCGGCATTGCCGCTCCGGTCGCCCACCGCCTCATGCCCATCGTCGGAACGTTCGACATCACGATGGGAATCATCGCCCTCTTGAGCCCCTGCCGTGCGGTGCTCCTCTGGATGTCATGCTGGGCGCTCTTCACGGCCTTCCTGCGGCCGCTCGCGGGACAGGGCTACTGGGAGGTACTCGAGCGGGCCGGGAACTACGGCGTCCCGATGACGTTCCTCGCGTTGAGCGGCCTGGGACGGTCGTGGCGGGAGTGGTTCGAGCCGATCCTGCCGGGGGACACGCCGGCGGCCCACGGGGTGTCGCTCGAGGCCGCGGGCCGGATGCTGCGCATCACGACGGCCCTCCTTCTGCTGGGGCACGCGGGCTATGGAGCGTTCATGCACAAGGCCATGCTCCAGGATCAGTACACGGCCCTCGGCATCTCGGCGCAGGGAGCGGCGGCCGCGGTTTCGACCGTGGGCTGGATCGAGGTGTTCCTCGCGCTCGGCGTCCTGGCGGCGCCCGTGCCGGCGCTCCTCCTCTTCGTGTTCGTCTGGAAGGTCGGAACCGAGCTGCTCTATCCCATGAGCGGCGATCCCTTCTGGGAGTTCGTGGAGCGGGGCGGAAGCTACGTCGCTCCGATTGGGCTCCTCTTGATCGGGGCGAGTCGAAGGGCACCCGTTCCGATACCGGAGATCGCTCCGGCGTCGATCGAGGAGAGATTGGCATGACGTATCGGGGACGGTGGATTCCGTGGATTGGCGCGGTGGCGCTCGGGCTCGCCACATCCGTGGCGATCGCAGGCGGAACCGCGCCGACGCCCGGCAGCACGGCGCCGACTACAGGCGTTTCCGCGGCCTCCGGCGCCTCGGTCACGGCGCCGGGGACGAAGGCGGTGTCGCTGCCCGACACGGCCGTCATCGACAGCGTGAAGGGCGCGCACCGCGTCTTTCCGCGTCCCGGCCCCGACCTCCCGGCCAAGCTGCGCCAGGGGGGCTACGTGCTCGTCTTTCGCCATTCCATCACGGACTGGGGGCAGCGCGATGCGGACGTGACAAATTTCGAGGACCGCACCACGCAGCGCAACCTGAGCGCCGAGGGGGAAGCGGCGGCCAGGTCCCTCGGACAGTCCATCGCCACCCTCGGCCTGCCGATCGGGCGTGTCCTCTCGAGCCCCATGTGGCGCTGCCGCGATACCGCGCAGCTTGCGTTCGGCCGCCACGAGACCTCGATCGATCTCTTCCAGCGCGGTAGCCAGAGCCGCGCCGTACGCGTCGACCTCCTCAGCACGCCGCCCGAGAAGGGGAAGGATCTCGTCCTCGTCACCCACCAGGACGTGATCATCCCGATCGTCGCCGGACTCGCGCGCGATCAACTCAAGGAAGCGGAAGCGCTCGTCGTGAAGCCTCTCGGCAACAAGAAGTTCGAGGTCGTCGCGCAGATCGGCCCGGAGGACTGGGCCAGGCTCGCGGCCGCGGACAAGCCCACGCACTGACCGACGCGGCTCCGCACCACCCTCCGATTCAGGGCGGGAAGCCCAGGTAGACCTTTCGGTGGAGCGACGAGTTCACCGCCCGGCTCGCGACCAGCGGATCAGCGCGTCCAGATGCGAGAGATAGCGCTCCAGAGCCTCGCGCCCCGCGCGCGTGAGGCGGTACTCGGTCTTCGGCACGCGCCCCTCGAACCCCTTCGCGCACGCGACGTAGCCTGCCTCCTCGAGCTTGCGGGCGTGGACCGACAGGTTCCCGTCGGTGACCCCGAGCAGACGCTTCAGATCCGCGAAGGTCATGGACGCGTTCGCGGCGAGCGCGCTCACGATCCCGAGTCGCACCCGCTCGTGGATGAGACGGTCCAGGTCGGGCATCCCCGAGCCGCCCGCGGGAGCGATCCGTCCCGCCTTCGCTCGGCGGCTCTCCGCGTCCCGCTTCCGCGCGCCGGAGGGATCAGCCACCGTGCCTCCGCGCGATGTAGAGACCGAACGCGATCTGGAGCATGCCGAATCCGGCCGCCATGAGCACGTTCCCGGCCGCCGGGAGCGCGAACGCGAGCGTCCCGGTCGCCATGAGGAGAGCGCCCAGGATGGGAACCGCCGGCACCGATGCGGCGCCGCCGGTCGCGACCGCGGTCCCGTAGAGGAGGAGCCACGTGCCGGGAAGCAGGTCGATCCGGCGGGCCGTGAGAAGAACTCCCGTCAGGACGCCACCCGTCGCGAGCGGCGGGGCCAGCGTCAGGAGGAACCGGATCGCCGGCCCGCGTACGACGGGAGACCGCGCGCGCCGCGCCTTCCAGGCGATCGCCGCGCAGCCGATGCCGAACGCGACCACCCCGTCGACGATCCACGCGCGGCACCACGCCTCGGGGGAGGGAGCGCGCGCCGCCACGAGGGCCGTCACGAGAGCGCTCACGCCCATGACCGCGCCCCCCCAGCCGGGCACCGCGGTGAAGGTCCCCGCCCGCTCCATCGTGTCGCGGATGTAGCGGATCCGCTCGTCGGCGCCGGCCTCCAGCCGCGCCGGCGGCTCCTGGCCGAGGGTCGACCTCGCGGAATGTCCGGTGCGTGACATGAGACAAGCCTAACGCACGGCCGGTGGACCATCAAGAACTTTGCAATACAAAGATAGCGGATGGTAGGTCTACCGATACACTGGCGTCACCCATGGTCCCCGGTCCGAGGTTCATCACCCGGGCGGCCGCCTGGGCCGCCTTCATCTGGCCCGCGCTCTCGCCCCTCGAAGCGCACGCGGCCGGCTTCGCCGTGTACGAGCAGGGCGTGGCCGCGACGGCCAATGGCGGCGCCTTCACGGCGCGCGCGCCGGACGCGAGCGCGGTCTACTTCAATCCGGCGGCGCTCGCCGCGCACGAGGGGACGGAGATCATGGCCGGCACGACCGGCATTCTCCTCCACGGGGGCCGCTTCACGTCGGCCTCCACCGGTGACACCCACGACCAGGTCGACAACATCACGTTTCCCTCCCACCTGTACGTCACGCATCGAGCCTCGCGCCGCTGGGCCTGGGGAGCCGGTCTCACGTTCCCGTCGGGTCTCAAGACCGAATGGGGCCCGACCTTCGAGGGGCGGTTCCTCTCGCGCACGTCGAGCCTCGCCGTGATGAACCTGAATGCGAATCTGGCCGCCTCGCTCGGCGCCGGCTGGTCGGTCGCGGGCGGCATCGACGTCGCTCGCGTGGACGTGAAGGAGCTGTCCCGCAACATCGATCTCGCACCCCTCGGCTTCGCGGGATCGGAAGGCTTCACGCGGATGGAGGGAACGGGCACGGGGGTCGGATGGAACGCTGCGGCCCGCTGGGCCCGAGGCGACTGGTCCGCGGGGGCGTCCTACCGCTCCGGCATCGAGCCCGACATCGAGGGGTCGATCGCGTTCGAGGACATCCCCGCAGCCCTGGCGCCGCTCTTCCCGAACGGGAACGCGACCGCCAGCCTCCCGCTTCCCGCGTCTCTCGCCATGGGCCTGGCCCGCACGTGGCACGGGGTCTGGGAGACGGAGCTCGACGTCGTCTGGATGGGATGGAGCGCGTTCGAGACCCTCGTCATCGACGTCGAGAACGAGACGCAGATCGGCGGCAATCCGGTGGTGGCGGACGTGACGCAGGTGGAAAACTGGGAGGACGCCCTCAGCTATCGCCTCGGGATCGCGCGGCACCTGGGCCGCCATACCCTGAGGCTCGGCGGGTACCGGGACGAGACGCCCGTGCCGGCGGACCACATGAGGCCCCGGATTCCCGACTCGAGCCGGTCCTCCGTTCAGATTGGCTACGGATACGAATGGAAATCAGGCATACTCCTCGACGCGGCGTATCAGGCCATCTTCTTCGATGACCGCACCGCGATCGGCTCCACCAGCGATCCCACGAATCCCGTCCTGCCCGGCGAGTACGGCAACTTCATCAGCCGGATCGGGCTCGGAATCGGCTACCGGTTCTAGCATGGGGTGAT
>JAEHDN010000127.1 GCA_016880395.1 Candidatus Eiseniibacteriota bacterium | reverse complement strand
GCACGAGGACCTTGCCGCCCAGGTGACCGCACTTCTTCTCCGAGGAGAGCTGGTCCTCGAAGTGGACGCCCGCGGCCCCCGCCTCGATCATCGCCTTCATCAGCTCGAACGCGTTCAGGGGACCGCCGAATCCCGCCTCGGCATCCGCCACGATGGGGGCGAGCCAGGTCCGCGCGGGGGCGTGGCCGTTGGCCGAGGGCGCGTGCCCGTTCGCGGACGGACCATGCCCGTTCGCGGCGTTTCCGCTGGCGGCGTGGCCGTTGGCGGCGTGGCCATTCCCCGAGGGATCGTGTGCGTTGGCCGCGGGAGCCGGCGCGGCCGTCCTCCGGGACTCCGCGTGCTCGATCTGATCCGCGCGGAGGAGCGCCTGGTTGATTCGGCGCACCACGCTCGGGACGCTGTTCGCGGGATAGAGGCTCTGGTCGGGGTAGGTCTGCCCGGCGAGGTTCGCGTCGGCCGCCACCTGCCAGCCGCTCAGGTAGATCGCTTCGAGACCAGCCTTCACCTGCTGCACCGCCTGGTTGCCGCTCAGGGCGCCGAGCGCGTTCACGTACTCGCGCGACGTGAGGAGGTGCCAGAGCCGGCGCGCGCCGAGCTGGGCGATCGTGTGCTCCACGCGAACCGACCCCCGGAGCCGCTCCACGTCCTCGCCGCGATACGGACGCACCACCCCGGCCCACCGCGTGGCGGGAACGGGAGGCGCCCAGGCCGGAGCCTCGTCGGGCACCGGCGCCGCGACGGGCGCCATGGGCGCCGTGGGCGCGGTCTGGTCGATGCGACGGTTTCGAACTCGATGCAAGCGCGTGGTTGCCATGATGTGCCCCCTCAGATGTACGACCTCGAGCCGGACCGCTCTCTAGTCGATCCGGTCGTAGGCCGGAATGGTCAGGAACTCTTCGAGCGTCTCCGCCGTGGAGAGCCCGAGGAACAGATCGCGCGCCTCGTCGAAGCGGCCGCTCCGGAAGCGCTCCGCGCCGATCTCCGTCTCGATGCGGCGCATCTCGTCCTCGACGACGGACCGGACCCGGTCCGCATCGACCGCTCCTCCGTCCTCGAGCACGACGCGGTGGCGAATCCACTGCCAGACCTGCGCGCGCGAGATCTCGGCGGTGGCCGCATCCTCCATGAGGTTGTAGAGCGGGACGCAGCCGTTGCCGCGAAGCCACGCCTCGAGATACTGGATGCCGACCCGAGCATTGAGGCGGAGCCCCTCGTCGGTGCGCGTCCCGCGGGGAACGCGGAGGAGATCGGCCGCCGTCACGCACACGTCGTCGCGCGACCGGTCGAGCTGATTCGGCCCGGCGAGGATGGCCTCGAACACCTCGCGCGCGACCGGCACGAGGCCCGGATGGGCGACCCAGGTGCCGTCGTGTCCGTCGGTCGCCTCGCGCAGCTTGTCGGCGCGAACCTTCCCGAGCGCCGCCTGGCTCGCTTCGGGGTCGTTCTTGATCGGGATCTGCGCCGCCATGCCGCCCATGGCGTGCGCGCCTCTGCGGTGGCAGGTGCGGATGCAGAGCTGTGTGTAGGCGCGGAGGAACGGCTGCTCCATGGTGACCTGGGAGCGGTCCGGGAGGACCGCGCCGGGGTCGTCGCGGAGCGTCTTGATGAAGGAGAAGATGTAGTCCCAGCGTCCGCAGTTGAGGCCGGCCGCGTGCTCGCGCAGCTCGTGGAGGATCTCGTCCATCTGGAACGCGGCGGGAAGGGTCTCGATCAGCACCGTCGCCTTGATCGTGCCGCGCGGAATGTCGAGCGCTTCCTCCGCGGCGACGAACACCTCGTTCCAGAGCCTCGCTTCCCGATGGCTCTCCAGCTTGGGCAGGTAGAAGTAGGGGCCTGTTCCACGACGCATCAGCTCGCGCGCGTTGTGGACGAAGTAGAGACCGAAGTCGAAGAGCGCCCCCGGCACGGCCTTCCCGTCCACCTGGACGTGCCGCTCCGGCAGGTGGAGCCCGCGAGGGCGGACGAGGAGCGTCGCGGTGCGCTCCGCGAGGCGATACTCCTTCGCGCTCGCCGGATCGACGTGCTCGATGGTCCGGCGGACGGCATCCATGAGGTTGATCTGCCCCTGGACGTTGTTGTCCCACGTGGGCGTGTTCGAATCCTCGAAGTCCGCCATGAAGCAGTCGGCCCCGGAATTGAGCGCGTTGATGACCATTTTGCGATCCACGGGACCCGTGATCTCGACAATGCGCCGCTCGAGATCTCGCGGAACCGGCGCGATCGTCCAGTCTCCGTCGCGGACGGAGCGCGTTTCGTCCAGGAAGTCGAGCGGCGCCCCGCGAGACACCGCCGCGTGCCGGTCGGCCCGGTCCGCGAGGAGCTGCTCCAGGGAAGGCGCGAAGGCGCGCGTCAGCCTCTCGACGAACCCGAGCGCTTCCGGAGTGAGCACCCGCTCGTACCCGGGACGCATGTCTCCACGAATCACCGTCCCACCTGCTGTCGCGACGCCAATGTTCATGTAATGATCATGACAGAATCTGTGGATCAATACCACTAAATTATTATATTACAATAAATTACACTAGTTACACATAGATACATACTTTCTAGCAACATTGTCAATGTGGTAAACTTGCTTGGTGGACGCCAACTTGAAGGGAGCCCCACTGGGGCGGAAGATCCGGGCCCTGCGCCAGACCGAGGGGCTCACGCAGGCGGCCATGGCTGCGCGGCTTGGAATCTCGCCCTCCTACCTGAACCTTCTCGAGAATGACCGCCGCCCGTTGAGCGCCGGTCTCCTCCTGGCCCTCGCCCGTTCGTTCAACGTGGATCTCCGAACCTTCGCGGCCGGCGAGGACGCGCGGCTCGTATCGGATCTCACCGAGGCTTTCGGCGATCCCCTGTTCGGGGAGCGGCGCCTCGACGAGCGCGAGCTCCGGGAGTTCGTCTCGGGTAGCCCGTCCATCGCCCGGGCGGTCGTGCAGCTCCATCACGCCTATACGGACGCGCGCGCCTCGGCGGAATCGATCGCGGCGCAGGTCGTCGACCGGCAGGAGCTCTCGGGAGTGGACCGCGCCGGCCTCGCGGCCGAGGAGGTCTCCGACCTCGTGCAGCGGCACGTGAACCACTTCCCCGAGCTGGAGGCCGAGGCGGAGCGGATCTGGAAGGATGCGAAGCTCGCGGATCAGGACTTCTTCGAGGGGCTGGCGCACCACGTCGAGCGGCGGCACGGCGTCCGCGTGCGCGTTCTCCACATGGGAGAGATGCAGGGGGCCGTGCGGCGCTTCGATCTCGAGCGGCGCGAGCTCCAGATCTCCGAGGTGCTGCGGCGCGGTTCCCGCGGGTTCCAGCTCGCGCACCAGGTCGCGCTCCTCACATGCCCCGACACGCTCGACCGCATCGCGGGGGACGACCAGCTCACCTCGGCGGAGTCCCGGGCGCTCTGCAGGGTCGCGCTGGCCAACTACTTCGCGGGCGCGCTCCTCATGCCGTACGAGCCCTTCTTCCGCGCGGCCGAGGAGGAGCGCTACGACACGGACCTCCTCGAGCACCGCTTCCGCGCCAATTTCGAGCAGATCTGCCACCGGCTCACGACGCTCAACCGGCCCGGAGCGCGCGGCATCCCCTTCCACATGGTCCGGGTCGACATCGCCGGGAATATCTCGAAGAAGTTCAGCGCCACCGGGCTCCGCTTCCCGCGGTTCGGCGGGCTCTGCCCGCTCTGGAACGTGCACGCCGCGTTCCTCCAGCCGAACGTGATCCGCGCGCAGCTCGACCGCTTCCCCGATGGGACCCTCTACTTCTCGTTCGCGCGAACGATCCGGAAGCACCGCGGGGGATATCACACGCCGGAAGTGCTCTACTCGGTGGGGCTGGGCTGCGACGTGGAGTCGGCGAGGCGGATGGTCTATGCGGACGGGTTCGACCTTGCGAATCCCTCCGCCGCAGCGCCGGTCGGGATCACGTGCCGACTCTGCGAGCGGCTCGACTGCCGGGCGCGCGCCTTCCCCTCGATCTATCAGCCGCTCAAGGTGGACGAGAACGTTCGGGGGGTGTCGTTCTTCGCGAGGCCGGAGGGTTCGGCGTAGCGCGGCGTCACGCGCGGCTCTGCGCGCCCCGCCCGGTCAGGCGTGGGCGAGCTGGTAGATGATGAGCTGGGCCACCGTCCAGATCACGAGACCGCTGCCGGTGATCGGAAGGACGAGGGCCAGGGCGAAGCGGATGCCGAAGCCGCGGACGCTGGGATGGCGCATGGACGAATCATCGGCACGGGCAGCGAAGAACTTGACCGT
>JAEHDN010000126.1 GCA_016880395.1 Candidatus Eiseniibacteriota bacterium | reverse complement strand
GGGTCATGGCCGAGGACGCGCGCCTGTCGACCCACGCCATTCGCCAGCCGGTGACGAACATGGACAACTTGTTCGAGGGGATCCAGGTCACGTACAAGAAGGGGAGCGCGGTGCTCGACATGTTCGAGCGCTGGATGGGGCCGGACGTGTTCCGCACGGCCATTCGAGCGTACCTCAAGAAGTACGAGTGGCGGAATGCCACGGCCGACGATCTCTGGGCCGCGCTCTCGGAAGCGTCCGGACGGGACGTCCGGACGCCCATGGCCACCTTCCTCGACCAGCCGGGCATCCCCCTGGTCCGGGCCGAGCTCCTCGGCGACGGCGGGGTCAAGCTGACGCAGCGGCGCTTCCTCGGGTATGGCGTGACTTCGCCCACGGAGGAGCGGTGGGGGATCCCGATGACCGTCCGCTACTCGGACGGCACGACGACGAAGACCCACTCCTTCCTCTTCCAGGAGCCGACGGCGACCATCCAGCTACCGGGCCTCACGAAGAAGGCTGCATGGATCGATCCCAACGCGGGTGGCGGTTATTACCGCTACAGCGTCGAGGCGCCCGTGCTCGCCACGCTCTCGTCGCACGGCGAGGAGATCCTCCCGCCGACTGACCGGATCCGCTTCATCCACAATCTCTCCGCGCTGGTCTTGGCGGGGGAGGTGAAGGGGGACGAGTACCTCCGCGCCCTCCAGGGCTTCGCGAGCGACTCCAGGCCAGAGGTGGTGACCGCTGTGATCGCCTCGCTCGGTCAGGTGAAGGGGGCGTTCGTCACGGTCGATCTCGAGCCGGCCTTCGCCGCCTACGTCCGTCAGGTGCTGCGGCCGGCGGCGCAGCGCTTCGGACTCGAACGCAAGGAAGGGGAGGAGACGG
Organism: Candidatus Eiseniibacteriota bacterium; assembly: GCA_016880395.1. GTDB lineage: Bacteria > Eisenbacteria > RBG-16-71-46 > SZUA-252 > SZUA-252 > WS-9. The sequence continues at coordinate 5,679 of JAEHDN010000126.1, read as the reverse complement.
CCGTGTCGCTGCTCCGACCGGTGCTCCTCGAGTGGCTCGCGGACGAAGGGCGCGATGAGGCCGCGCTGGCCCGCGCCGAGCAGCTCGCCAAGTCCTTCCGTGCCGATCGGGGCTCGATCGACCCGTCCCTGGTGGTTCCCGCGCTCCGGCTCTCCGCCATCCGCGGGAACGCCGATCTCTTCGAGGAGTACCGGAAGCGCTTCGAGGAAGCGACGGCGCCGACGGATCGCGATCCCCTTCTCTCGGCCATGGGGAGCTTCCGCGACCCGGCGCTGCGGGATCGGGCTCTCGCCTACACCCTCGGGCCGACCGTCCGTCCCCACGAGGTCTTCCGCATCCCGCAGGCGGTCGCCCAGGATCTCGCGAACCGGCCCCTCGTGTCGTCCTGGGTCAAGCAGAACCACAAGGCCATCATGGACAAGATACCGCCGGTCTACGACCCGTTCGTCGTGTACATGTCCCTGACCTGCGAGAAGCCGCCTCTCGAGCAGGCGAAGCTGTTCTACTCCACTCCGGAGCACACGGCTCCGGGCATGGACGTGGAGCTGGCGAAGATGCTCGAGACGGGGAACGACTGTGTGAAGCTGCGGGCCCGGGAGGGCGCCTCCGTGGCGCGTTACCTGAGCCAGATCGCCCAGGCGCGCTAGCGAGCGGGTGCGATTCGGGCGCGTCCCGGAAGACAGGTGCGCCGTGTCTAGCGGGCCGCGAGCCGGGGTAGAGCCGCCAAGAGCCGGCTGAGCGCGGCCAGGTCCACCGGCTTCGTCAGGTGGGCGTCGAAGCCGGCCTCGCGCGAGCGGCGGCGATCCTCCTCCTGGCCCCACCCCGTCACCGCGACGAGCACGACGTCGCGGCCGCTCGCCTGCTCGCGGATCCGCACGGCCGCGTCGTAGCCGTCCATCCGCGGCAGCCCGATATCGAGCAGAACGAGGTCGGGACGGAAGCGCTCGGCCGACTCCACGGCCTGAACGCCGTCGTACGCGGTCTCGATCTCGTGGCCGCCGAGCCGGAGCAGCATGGCCAAGCTCTCGGCCGAGTCGACGTTGTCATCCACGACGAGCACGCGCCGCGCCGCGATCGCGGGGCCTTCTTCCTTCGCGCCGTTCGTCGATCCCTCCGCCGGCGATTCGACCAGGACGGGCAGCTGCACGATGAACTCGGCGCCGAGGTCGCGCCCCTCGCTGACTGCCTCGACGGTGCCGCCGTGCAGCTCCACCAGCTGGCGGACCAGCGCCAGTCCGATCCCGAGCCCTCCCTGCGCCTCCGTCGTCGAGCGCCGTATCTGGTAGAACATCTGGAAGAGCTGGGGCAGCTCGTCCTGAGTGATGCCCGTGCCGGTATCCCGGAGCCGCACGAGCGCCCGGCCCTCCTCGCGCTCGATGGAGAGCCAGATCGTGCCACCTTCCGAAGTGAACTTGGACGCGTTGTCGAAGAGGTTGAGGAAGACCTGGGTCATCCGCACGAGATCCGCCTCGATCCACACGGGCTCGGCGGGCAGCGTCACGTGGAGCCGCTGTCCCCGCTCCTGAACCAGGGCCTGCGCCGTGTCGACCGCGCCGCGCAGGATCTCCACGAGGTCGGCTCGCGTGCGCCGGATCTCCAGGCGGCCGCGCGTGATCCGGCTCACGTCGAGGAGATCGTCGACGAGTCGCGTCAGATGGACCACCTGGCGGTCGATGGCGTCGTGGCTCCAGCGCACCGAAGGATCCTCCTGGGCTCGCATGCGCAGGTATTCGACCGCGTTCCGGATCGGCGCGAGCGGGTTGCGGAGCTCGTGGGCGAGCATGGCGAGGAACTCGTCCTTCCGCCGGTCGGTCTCGCGCAGCGCGTCCTCGGACTCGCGAAGGAGCTCGGTCGACGCCTCGAGCTCCGCCGTGCGCTCCGCGACGCGGCGCTCCAGCTCGGCGTTGAGCCGCTCGAGCTGCTGGGTCTTGCGATACAGGTCGGCGAACACGCTCACGCGCGCCCGGAGGATCTCGGGGACGATCGGGACGGCGACGTAGTCCACGCCCCCCACCTCGTACCCGCGCACGCGGTCGATGTCGGTCATGTGGACGGCCGACACGAAGATGATCGCCGCGCGCTGGTGACGCGGATGCTGGTGGATCATGGAGGCCAGCTCGAAGCCGTCGAGATCGGGCATGCACACGTCGATGAGGACGACCGCGATGTCCGTGCGCAGCAGGGTCTCGAGCGCCTCGGTCCCGGAGCTGGCCTTGATCAGGTTCTCCCCGAGCGGCCCGAGAATCGCCTCGTAGCTCAGCAGCTTCGCCGGCTGATCGTCGACCAGCAGGATATTGACCGGCTCCTTCGTCACGAGCGGATCCCCGGGGTCATCGGTGGAGCCAGGCGCGAAGCACCGACAGGAGCTGCTCGGTGTTCACGGGCTTGGCGAGGTAGTCGGACGCGCCGGCTTCAAGGCACTTCTCGCGGTCTCCCTTCATCGCGCGGGCGGTGAGCGCCACGATGGGGAGGCGGCGGAAGGCGGGATTCTTGCGAACCGCCTGCATCGTCTCGTAGCCGTCCATCTCCGGCATCATGACGTCCATCAGCACGATCGCGACCTCCGGAGTCGATTCCAGGGTGGCGAGAGCCTCGCGCCCCGTGCTCGCGTTCAGCACCGTCATGCCGCGACGCTCGAGCGCGCTGCTCAGCGCGAAGATGTTCCGCACGTCGTCGTCCACGACCAGCACCGAGCGGCCGACCAGGTCGTCGTCCGAGCGGTAGAGCCGGTCGAGCATCCGCTGCTTCTCGGCGGGCAGATCCGAGATCACGCGGTGCAGGAAGAGCGAGGTCTCGTCGAGGAGCCGCTCGGGGGACTCGACCCCCTTCACGACGACGCTCCGCGCGAGCGTGTGGAGCTGTGCGTCCTCCTCCGCGCTCAGCTCCTTGCCGGTGAAGATCACCACTGGAAGGTCCGCCAGGACGCCGTCCTCGCGCAGGTTCTCGAGCATCTCGAGCCCCGACATGTCCGGGAGCCTCAGGTCGACCACCGCGCAATCGTAGGCTTCCGACCGGAGCGCCTCGAGGGCTTGGGATCCCGTGCCGGCGGTCGCGATCTCGACGTCGTCGTGGCCCAGTAGCTCCGAGATGCTCCGCTGCTCGAGCGCGTCGTCCTCCACGATGAGGAGCCGCTTCTTCCGCGGCGCGGCGTACTGGCGGATGCGAGAGAGCGCGGTCACGAGGCCGTGCGGGGTCGTGGGCTTGGTCAGGAACGAGAATGCGCCGCGCGAGAGCCCGTGGTTGCGGTCCTCGTCCAGCGTGACGATCTGGACCGGGATGTGCCGGGTGGCCGGATCCTGCTTGAGGTGGCTCAGCACGGTCCAGCCGAGCATGTCGGGCAGGAACACGTCGAGCGAGACCGCCGTCGGCATGTACTGACGCGCCAGATCGAGCGCGTCCGCGCCGCGATGCGCGACGAGGACCTTGAAGCCCTCGTCGTGCGCCAGATCCACGAGCACGCGCGCGTAGTGCGTGTCGTCCTCGACCACGAGCAGCGTCGCATCTCCGGGCGTGAGCTGGTCGCGGTCGTCCGGCACCTTCTCGAAGGTGCGCTCGGGGGGGCGGACCGAGGGGAAGCGACTCGGCTGCCGCGCCGCGCGAGGATCCCCGCCCTCCGCCGAGACCCACGGCCCCGCGTAGTTGCGCGGCAGGTAGAGAGTGAACGTGGATCCCCGTCCCGGCGTGCTCCGGAGCTGGATCTCGCCGCCCAGGAGGTGGGCCAGCTCGCGGCTGATTGCGAGCCCCAGGCCGGTTCCGCCGTACTTGCGGCTCGTGCTCGCGTCGGCCTGCTGGAAGGCTTCGAAGATGATCTTCTGCTTCTCGGCCGGAATCCCGACTCCCGTGTCGGAAACCTCGAACGATACGACCGTGCCGGCCTCGTCCAGGATCGGATTTCCGGGACTCCAGCCGCTAGACGCCACCGCCACGCTCAGCCGCACCCCGCCGTGCTCGGTGAACTTGAACGCGTTGGAGAGCAGGTTCTTGAGCACCTGCTGGAGGCGTTTCGGATCGGTGGCCATGCCGCTCCCGAGCTGCGAGTCCACCTGGACCTCGAAGGAGAGGCGGCGGCCCTCCGCCTCGTGGCGGAACGTGCGGCGGATCGTGTCGAGGAGGGTCGTGAAGTAGACCTCCTCGGCCTCCACCGTCACGGTGCCCGACTCGATCTTCGAGAGATCGAGGATGTCGCTGATCAGGTTGAGGAGATCGGTTCCGGCCCCGTGAATGCTCCGGGCGAACTCGACTTGCTTCGCCGAGAGGTTGCCGTCCGGGTTGTCCCCGAGCTGCTGGCCCAGGATGAGGATGCTGTTCAGCGGCGTCCGGAGCTCGTGCGACATGTTGGCGAGGAACTCGGACTTGTACTTGGACGTGAGCGCGAGCTCGCTCGCCTTGTCCTCGAGGGCGCGCCGCGCCTGTTCGATCTCCTGGTTCTTCCGCTCGACCTCGACGTTCCGCTCGGCGAGCTGCTGCGCCTTGAGCGCGAGCTGCTCGTTCGTCTGCTGCAGCTCCTTCTGCCGGAACTGGAGCTCGCTCGCGAGCTGCTGCGACTGCTGGAGGAGCGCCTCGGTCTGCATCGTCGCCTCGATGCTGTTGAACACGATCCCGACGCTCGCGGTGAGCTGGTCGAGGAAGGCGAGCTGGGCGGGAAGGAAATCGGACAGCGACGCCAGGCCGAGCACGGCCCGGATCTCCCCTTCGAAGATGACCGGCAGGATGACCAGGCTCCGCGGCAGCGCCAGGAAGAGAGCGGTTCCGATCGGAGGCGTGTCGGGCGGGACGTTCGTGACCAGGATGCGCCGCTTGTCGAGCGCGCACTGACCCACGAAGCCCTCGCCGAGGTCGAGCTCGTCCGGATACCCGTTCTCCTTCGAGTTGCCGTAGCTCGCGAGCATCTTGAGCCGCGGCACGCCCCCCAGGTCCATCTGGTAGAGGACGCCCTGGTGCGCGCTGACGAGCGGCACCAACTCGGTGAGGAGCATCCGGCCCACGGTGGCGAGATCGCGCTGCCCCTGGAGCATTCCGGTGAACCGCGCGAGGTTGGTCTTGAGCCAGTCCTGCTCGCGGTTCTGATCTGTGGTCAGCTTGAGATTGCGGATCATCGTATTGATATTGTCCTTGAGCTCGGCCACCTCGCCGCGCGCCTCGACCTGGATCGACCGCGTGAGGTCGCCCTGGGTCACGGCGGTCGCCACCTCGGCGATCGCGCGCACCTGCGTGGTGAGATTCGCGGCGAGCAGGTTCACGTTCCCGGTGAGCGCCTTCCAGGTGCCGGCCGCGCCGGGCACGTTGGCCTGGCCGCCCAGACGCCCTTCCACGCCCACCTCGCGGGCCACCGTGGTGACCTGATCGGCGAACGTGGCGAGGGTGCCGGTCATGTCGTTGATGGTCTCCGCGAGCGCGGCGACCTCGCCCTTCGCCTTCACCGTGAGGTTCTGCTTCAGGTCGCCGTTCGCGACTGCCGTCACGACCTTCACGATCCCGCGCACCTGCTCGGTGAGATTGGCCGCCATGACGTTCACCGTATCGGTGAGATCCTTCCATGTGCCCGCCACGCCGGGCACGACCGCTTGGCCGCCCAGCTTCCCGTCGGTCCCGACCTCGCGCGCCACGCGCGTCACCTCGGAAGCGAACGACCGAAGCTGGTCGACCATCGTGTTGATCGCCTCCTTGAGCTGGAGGATC
>JAEHDN010000125.1 GCA_016880395.1 Candidatus Eiseniibacteriota bacterium | reverse complement strand
CCCTCATCGCCGAGGAGCGATCCGGGCGGAGGAAACGCGGGGAGGGGCGCGAGGCGGGGCGGATCCTCCAGCTCAAGGAGGACTGGGAGCGGAAGCTATCCGCCGCGGTTCGCCAGCGGGTGCTCGACACCGAGGCACGTCTCGTCGCGGCCGCGCTCCTGTCCCTGGTTCCCGATGGAAAGCCCGCGCGCGCGACCACCTCTTCCAGGGCCCGCCCCGCGAGCCGGCGCGTTTGACGCGGCCCGGCCGAACGCGTAGAATCATCCGCTCACCCGATCAGGAGGAATTTTGTCGACCCACCTTGTGAAGCACCACAAGATCACGAAGCGGCAGATGAAGGAGGATCCGCTCGTCACCGCCGCGTTCAAGGCGACCGTCCATTGGGAGCGCTACGGCAACCGGATCCTTGTCGGGATCGGCGCCCTCGCCCTCCTCGCGCTCCTCGGATTCTTCATGATGCAGGCCCGCGGCAAGGCCGAGCAGAAGGCCTCCGGGGATCTATTCCGCGCCACGCTCGCCGTCACGCAGGGGGACTACGTGAGCGCCGCGCCGATGCTCAAGGAGATCGTCGACAACGAGCCGGGAACGGACTCGGCCCGCGAGGCCATGCTCCTTCTGGGCGACAGCTACGCGGCCCAGGGCAAGCCGGGCGAGGCGGCCGAGTGGTACCGCAAGTACGTCGAGAAGGCGGGTGGCGACAAGGAACGCCAGCGGGTCGGCTATCTCGGGCTCGGGACCGCGCTGGAGGACGCGGGGCAGTTCGGAGCCGCCGCGAGCGCGTATGCCTCGTCGGCCGATCGCTCGACCATCGACAACCTCCGCGGCCGCTCGATGCTGGCCCAGGCGCGCAGCCTGGCCCGCGCCGGGCAGACCGCCAAGGCCATCGATGTGTACAAGAAGATCGACCTCTTGCCGCAAGCGGAGGCATCGATCAAGAACGCCGCCGGCGTCCGGCTCGGCGAGCTCCAGGCCGCTCCGACCGCTCCCTAGCCTCGCGGTTCCGTGCCGCGGCCGGTCCTCCTCGCACTGGTGTGGCACCTGCACCAGCCGAGCTATCAGGATGCGGAGACCGGGTCCGACCTGCTTCCGTGGACGCGGCTCCACGCCACCAAGGACTATCGCGATATGGCGCGGGCGCTCGCGGCCACGCCGCGCGTCCACGTCACCTTCAACCTGACGCCGATCCTTCTCGAGCAGCTCGACGCCATCGCCGCAGGCCGGTCCGATCCATATCTGGACGTGGCCCGCGCGCCCGCCGAGACGCTTACCGCGGATCAGCGCGCCTTCCTGCTCGCCCGCTTCTTCGACGTAAACCAGGAGCGCATGCTCGCGCCCTTCGCGCGCTACCGTGAGCTCCACGACCGGAAGGATTCGGGCGGAGCGTTCGCGCCCGAGGATCTCCGCGACATTCAGGTATGGTTCCACCTCGCCTGGGCCGATCCCACGTTCCGCGAGGCGGAGCCCCTTCGCTCCCTGGTCGCGAAGGGCAGGGGATTCACGGAGGAGGAGAAGGCGACCCTCCTCGACTGGGGCGTCGCCTGCGCGCGGGCGACGGCGGGGGAGTATCGGGACGCCGCGGCCCGCGGGCAGGCCGAGCTGATCACGTCCGCCTACCACCATCCGATCCTGCCGCTGCTCGTGGACGGCGCGGCCCCGCGCGAGGTCGCGCCATCCGTCGTGCTCCCCGATCTCCTGTTCCGGGCCCCCGAGGATGCGGCCGCGCAGATCGAGCGCGCGCGAGTCTCGCACCAGGGACGCTTCGGGGCCCTGCCGCGCGGGACCTGGCCGCCGGAGGGGGCGGTGAACGACGCCGCGCTCGCCCTGCTCGCGCGCGCCGGATTCGCCTGGGCGGCCTCGGACGAGACGGTGCTCGCCGCATCGCTCGGCGCCCGGGATGGATCGATCCACGACTGGTCGACCGCGCTCTACCGGCCGTACCGCGTGTCGACCGCGGCCGGCCCGATCGCGATGGTGTTCCGCGATCGCGCGCTCTCGGACCGCATCGGATTCACGTACGCGCACTGGGATCCCGCCGACGCGGCGCGAGACTTCGTCGAGCGCGTCCGGGCCGCCGGGATCTCGGCGGGCGGCGGCGACATGGCTCCGGCGCTCGTCACGGTGATCCTGGACGGGGAGAACTGCTGGGAGTCCTACGCCGACGACGGCCGGCCGTTCCTCGAGGCGCTCTACGGCCTTCTCGAGCGCGACGTCCAGATCCAGGCGGTCACGGTGTCCGAGGCGCTCGACCGGGTTCCTCCCGCCGAGACCCTGACGCACGTGCCGGTCGGATCCTGGATCCGCCCCGACCTGGGGATCTGGATCGGGCAGGAGGACAAGAACCGCGCGTGGGCGGAGCTGGCCCGGGCCCGTGCGGCGGTGGAGGAAGCCGGACGATCTGGCGCGGCCGGACCCTCGGTGGCCGATCCGGCCATGGAGGAGATCTATGCCGCCGAGGCGAGCGACTGGTTCTGGTGGTACGGAGACGATCACCCGAGCGTTCACCGCACCGTGTTCGACCGTCTGTTCCGATCGCGTCTGACGCGCGCTTACGAGCGCCTCGGGGTCGCCGTTCCGGCCGCGCTGCGAGCGAGTCTTCGCCGGGACGCGAGCGCGGCGGAAGCCGACCTCGCCGGCGCCGCCGGCCGAGCGCCCTCGGCCTTCCCGTACGTTCGACCGACGCTCGACGGAAGGCGCACCGACTTCTACGAGTGGATGGGTGCCGTGGACCACGGTGCCTCCGGCGAGACCGGCGCCATGCACCGCGCGTCGGCGATCCTGAGCTCCGTGCGATTCGGAGGGGATGGCAGGAGTCTCTATCTGTGGCTCGATGCCGATCCGCGCGCGGGCGCCGTGGACGCGGTGATCGCGGTGGAGAGCGCGGCGGGGCGAGTGGCCCGCGTCCCGCTCCGCGCGGGGCGCGGCGTGATGGAGTGGAACATGGCCGTCGAGGACGCAGGGGAGTACGCCGCGGAGGACGTGATGGAGATGCGGCTCCCTCTCGATGCGCTCGGAATCGGGGCCGGGGAGGGAGCGGCGTTTCGCGTGGTGCTCGAGCGGGGCGGCGTCCGCGAGGAGGTCGTTCCGGGATCGGGATGGCTCGTCCTGCCCGCGGCGGGACCGCATCCCGAGCTCGACCTCTGGTCCGCGACGTGAACGATCGGTCGTGTTGAGCGGTCGCCCGGCGCAGGATCGTGGCCGCGCGCTTGACGCCCCGGATGCCGCGTGCTATTCGTGCGCCGTGAACGAAACGCCGCAGGGCGCCGTCCCGGACGACGAGATCACGCGGGGCCGGCTCCTCGCATCGGTCGCCTACCTGCCGGGCCTGTGCTTCATCGGCCTCCTCGGCGCTCCCGAGAACCGGTACGTCGGATTCCACGCCCGCCAGGGCTTCCTGCTCCTCCTCGTCGAAGGCGCCATCGTCGTCGCCCTCGCCATCTATGACGGTTCCCTGGGCCGCATTCCGGTCGTAGGATTCCTGGTGGGGGCACTTCTCAAGTTCACGTTGTGGATGAGTGTTCTGGCTGTAACTGTTTATGGCGTTGCGAAAGGAGCCTCCGGCGAGATGGCCCGAATTCCGATCCTCGGCGATGCGATCGAGAAGGTCCCGTTCTGATGGCGAGCCCCGGCGAAAAGCGGTTCTGGCTCCTCCGGAGGCTCTCACGGGCGTTCAGCGTTGCCGCCTGGATCGTGCTGGGCCTGGTGGTCCTGGTCACGCCGGTGGCGGTCGCCCGGTTCCTGCTGCAGCGGAACCAAGACGAGGTGGTCTTCTGGCTGAGCTATGCGGCCTCGGGACTCCTGATCTTCATCAACCTGATCTGGGTGGCCCAGTCGATCCAGGTCATCCTCGCCATCGAGGAGAACACCCGCCATGCCGCCTTCGTGCTCGAGAAGCTCACAACGCTGGCGCAGCAGATCCGGGACCGGCTGCCGGAGGGCGAGGAGGGGCGGACGACGGGATCGGATGCGGGGGTTGGTCTTGGGCCCGGCGGGCCGGGGGCGCGGTAGGAGCGCGGTCGCAGCATTTGTCGGATAAGAACTATTATGTCAACTTCCGCCCGCAGGTCGCCACGCGACCCTTTGGGGCCCGGTGGTGGCGGGCGGAAGTTGACATCGAATAGGTTCCCCCCGCCCGCAGGCCCCCGACCCTTTGGGGCCCGGTGGTGGCGGCGGACGTTGACATCGAATAGTTGTGGCTTCCCCAATCCGTTGTCGTTATTGGTGTTTGGGCTTGACCTTGAGGCAGGTTGTCTGTAATGTGGGGGGATGCTTTTGTTTCGCCCAGGGCTTGAGTCCTTCCTTCGCTGAATCCCGAGCGCAGTTGCTCCCACCGTCAGTTGCCAAGGAACCCATGAGGCGACGCTCGCCTGCCAGAGAGCGGTTCCTGTTTCCCAAGGAGCCGGCCCTGAGCCTGGCCGCTCTGTTGGGGCGCCCTATGTTCGGTGGTCCGAAACTGGGCGAAGGCTGGGGTGTGACTTACGGTCATTCAGCGCGTTACGCGCTCCATCGCCTTCTCGTGAGCATGCCGCGCACGTTGCGGGACGAGGTCCTCGTTCCGGCCTATGCCTGCATCGCCCTCGTGGAACCGATCCTGGCTGCAGGCTATAAGGTGCGCTTTTTCGACAATCCGTCCATCACGGGGACAGACCTGGGTCTTGTGGGCTCCCTCATGACCGAACGGACCCTGGCCCTCGTGGCCATCCACTACTTCGGTTATCGGCAGGACACGACCGAGCTCGCGACCCTCTGCAGGGACCGCGGCGTCTTGCTCCTCGAAAATTTCACCCATTCCCTGCCGGTTCGCGACTTCATCGAGCATGCGGACGAGTTGCGGCATTGCGACATCGCTCTTTTCAGCCTGAAGAAGATGCTGCCGGTTCCTGACGGAGGGTTCGCGGTCCATCGATCCTCCCTGCGGATCGCCGCCGAGGTCGCGGAGCCGCCGCCGCGGCTCGAGATCGCCCGCGAACTGTACCGAGCCGCCGAGCGGTCGCTGGGATCGCGGCGGTGGCGCCCGAGCGGAGGGGCCGGCGACGCTCCCCCCAACCCGCGTCTCATGCCGCAGCCGGCCGATCTGGTGGCGGAGATCGCAGCCTCGATGCACAGCCTCGATCGAGCTCGGGTCGATTGGGGCGTCTCGACGACATCGCGGCGAATGTGGGCGAGCGTGGACCTGGATGCCGTGGTCGGTCTGAGGCGGAGGAACTTCGCGCTGATCCGGAAGGCGCTGGCGGGGATGCCGGGGGTCGAGTTTCCGTTCCGGGACGCCCCCGAGGAGGCGTGCCTCTGGGGTGTCCCGTTTCTGACGCCGGGAGTCCGGGACGTCGACTACAGGCTTCGATCGCTTGGAATTCCCGTCTTCACCTTCGCTCGAGCGTTGCACCCGCTGCTCGGCCCTACGGGCTTCGGTCAGGCCCGCTCCTGGGCCGAGGAGCTCAAGCTGCTGCCCGTGCACCAGGACATCACCCCCGAGGACATCGGCCATATCCGGCCGGCCTTCGAGGCCGCCCTTCGGCCCTCGCCATGAAGATCGAAGTCTTCGAGAGCGTCCAGTCGTGCTCCGGTCGCCTGGAGGATTGGAACGCATTCGCAGGCGAGTGCGGCGACGACGTGTCACTCACCTACGAATGGCACCGCGCGCTCGAGGTCAGCCAGGAGGCGCAAGGCCCGGTGCGCACGCTCTGGCTCTCCCGGGATGGTCAACTGAAGGCCATTCTTCCCACGCGAGTCGAGAGGACCAGGCTGCGCGGAATTCCACTGCGGCAGCTCTCACCTCTGGGCTCGTCCTACTGCGCTCACGACTGCCTCTTGGTCTGCCCGACTTCCTTAGAGGCGCTGGAGGAGGCTCTCCGGATCTCGAAGGATGCCCTTGCCTCCTGGGACGTGTTCCGCTTCTCGGCCAGCGAGAACTCACGAGTCTATTTGGATCTCGACGCCGCGCGGCCCGCGAGCCATTCCCGGGTGGAATGGACGGACGGCAGGCGATCCCCCTACCTCGCGCTACCGGGCACCTTCGACGACTTCCAGCGAGGTCTCAGCACGAAGCGACGGACCGCTATCCGCTCCAGGGTCAAGAAGCTCAAGGAGCGAGGCGAGCCGAGGCTCCGAGTGATCACCCAGCCCGGGGATGTCGGCGAGGCGATGGACATCGTGCGAGGGATCGAGCTGGCCAGTTGGAAGCAGCCGGCCGGCACGTCCATCACGGCCAACCCTTACCAGGCGGTCTTCTACGACGCCCTCGCGCGAGGTCTGGCGGAGCAGGGCTGGCTTCGCCTCTACGTCCTGTATCTCGGCGATCAGCCAATCGCCCACGACATCGGCTATCAGTACAGAGGGCGCTTCGTCTCGGGAAAGACCAGCTTCGTCGAGGAGCTGCGACACCTCCAGCCCGGTTTCGTCCTGCGCTGGCTCATTCTCGGCGATCTCTACCAGCACGGGGTCCGCGAGCACGACTTCATCGGCGATCCAGATCCCTACAAGCTTCACTGGACGGATGTCATGAGGCGTCACCGCAACATACGGCTGTTCCGCGCCGGCGTGCGAACCGGCCTGGCGCGAATCCTCCGCACCTGGCGCGCCAAGCCGCGGGACGAGGCCGCCGGATCTTCTCCGAGCGTGGACTGACCGTGGCTCCGCGCGGAGCGACGCAATGAGTTCCTTCAAGAAGAAGACCCTCCAGGGCATGGCCTGGACCGTGAGCTTCCGCTGGGGTCAGCGCTTCATGGGCCTCATCAGCACCCTCATTCTCGTGCGGGTGCTCTCCCCCAAGGAT
>JAEHDN010000124.1 GCA_016880395.1 Candidatus Eiseniibacteriota bacterium | reverse complement strand
TCTGGTCCTTCCTACCCCTCTCCCTTGCCCCGCACGATGGTGGGGGTCAGCCTCGCACGTCGGGGCGCACCCCGGGCGGGAACGCCAGCGCGAAGAACGGAGGTATCACCCCGACGAGCCGCAGATAGAGCGCCAACTGTGCCTTGTGATGGACCTCGTGCTCCACCAGGTACCAGAGCCATCCACGGAGTGTCCAGGGCACCGGCACCTCGGGAACCGTCACCTGCTCGTCGAGGCGCGAAGGGTCGAGATGGTCGAGCGCGTCGAGCGTGACCGTGCGCGTCTCGTTCAGCACGCGGCGGAGCGCCTCCTTCGTGAGCGGAGAAGGTCGCGTGAAGTATCGCTCCCGGCTCCAGTCGCCGAGCAGGAGCCCGCGCACGTGGTACTCCTCCGTGCGCGCGAGATGGAGGAACTGCTCGTCGAAGGGACGCAGCCCTTCCTGCGGACTCCACCGGAGGCGGTCCTCCGGCACCCACTCGAGCGTCTGCAGCGTCACGGCCCGGAAACGCTCGAGATGCTCCCGGATGTCTTGAACGGCGTGCGTCTGCGTGTCGGCCATGGAACGATCCCTCCTCGCGGACAGGGTAGCACCGCCCTTGTCCGTCGCCCATAGCCCGGGTACGATCGCGCCATCATGCCCGTCGAGAACGAGGAGGAGCTCGCCGCGATCGTGCGCAGTGCCAAGCGCGTGGCCGTGATCGGGATCAAGGACGACTCCGACCCGATGGCCCCGGCCCACTCCATCCCGAAGCTGCTCCAGGATCGCGGGCTCCGGATCGTTCCGGTCCACCCCACGATCGCCAAGGTGCTCGGCGAGACCGTCTACCCCACGATCGGAGCGGTCCCGGAGCGGGTCGACATCGTGGACCTCTTCCGGCGGCCGGGCGCGATCGAGGCGCACGCCGAGGAGATCCTCGCCCTGCCCGAGGAACGCAGACCCGCGGTCGTCTGGATGCAGACCGGGATCCGCCATGACGGGGCTGCGGCCCGCCTCGAGGCGGCCGGGATCCGTGTGGTGATGGACCGCTGCCTCGGGGTCTACACGTCCCGGTATCGCCCCGCCTCCTGAGCCCTCCTCGAGGGAGGGATATCGGCCGCAAGGATCGGATAGCGGCCCACCGCTCCCGCCGGTAGTCTTCTTCCCATGAGATCCATTGACGACAGGCGCTGGAAGGCGGTGCTCGCGCGCGACGCGAGCCGGGACGGGACCTTCGTCACGGCGGTCCTCACGACGGGTATCTACTGCAGGCCGTCCTGCCCGGCGCGCCACCCTCGTCCCGAGAACGTCCGGTTCTACCCTGGGCCCGACGAGGCCGAGCGGGCCGGCTTTCGCGCCTGCCGCCGCTGCCGCCCGCGCGACGAACGCCGTCCCGACACCGCGGCGACCCTCGTGCCGCGCGTGACCCGGTATCTCGAGGAAAACCGGGACGAGCGCGTCACGCTCGCGGACCTCGCGCGCGATCTCGGCATGAGTCCCCACCATCTCCAGCGCACCTTCAAGCGGGCGACCGGCGTGTCCCCGCGGCAGTACGCCGAGGCGCTCCGGCTCGGACGCCTCAAGCAGCGGCTCCAACGAAAGGAACCGGTCACCATGGCGCTCTACGAAGCGGGCTACGGCTCGAGCAGCAGACTCTACGAACGGTCCTCCTCGCGTCTCGGCATGACGCCGGGCGCCTACCGTGCCGGCGGCCGCGGCGCGGTCATCCGATACGCGATCGCGCGCACACCGATCGGGCGCGTGATGGTGGCCGCGACCGACCGGGGCGTGTGCAGCGTCCGGATCGGTGAGCCGGCCGGGGCGATGGAGCGGGCACTCAGGCGGGAATTCCCCGAGGCGACCCTGCGGCGCGACCGTGCCGGCCTGGCCTCGTGGATCGAGCGTCTGGCCAGACATCTCGGCGGACGCGAGCCGCGGATCGATCTTCCGCTCGATGTGCGGGGGACCGCGTTCCAGTGGAAGGTGTGGGAGGCGCTCCGGGCCATCCCTTACGGCGAGACCAAGTCCTACCGCGAGGTCGCTCGGTCGATTGGAAAGCCACGGGCAGCGAGGGCGGTCGGACGAGCATGCGCCACGAATCCGGTGGCGATCCTGATTCCCTGCCACCGCGTCGTGCGCGAGGATGGCGGACTCGGCGGGTTCGCGTACGGGCTCCCCGTCAAGGAGCGGATCCTCGAGACCGAGCGCCGGGAGTCCGGGTCACGGGCCCGGCGGCGCCGTCAGGCGGGAGCCGTCAGGATGCCGCGGCCGATCGCGTAGCGAACCAGCTCGGTCTGGCCGCGAATTCCGAGCTTCCGGAGAGAATTCGCCCGGTGGGTCTCGGCCGTCCTCGGGCTGATCGATAGCCGGTCGGCGATCTGGGCGCTGGTCAGGCCCTCGGCTGCGAGGTGGAGCACCTCGCGCTCGCGCATCGTCAGGGTCTCGTATGGATCGTTGAGCTCGCCCTCCGCGACGCCGCTCTCCTCGAGTGGCGCGCTCAGATAGCGCCTCCCCGCCGCGACCTCCCGGATCGCGTGGAACAGCTCCGCCGCGTCGATGTCCTTCAGGGCGTAGCCGGCCGCGCCATTCTTGATCGAGCTGTTCACGTACGCGTCCGCCGCGTGCATGGACAGCATGAGTACCTGCGTTCGCGGCACGCGCTTGACCACCTGCTTGACCACGTCCATTCCGCCGAGACCCGGCATCGCGACGTCGAGGAGCAGCACGTTCGGCTTCACCCGCTCGGTCACGGCCACCGCCTCGAGACCGTCGCCAGCCTCGCCAACGACCTGGAAGGACTCGCTCCCGAGCAGACTCTTCAGCGCTTCGCGCACGATTTTGTGGTCGTCGGCGACGACCACCGTGATTGGGTCGGTCATGGTTCGTACCTCATGGTTGATGGCCGGGACACGGGCCGTCACGGCGGTCCCACGTCCCCGCTCGGATTGAATGGTGAGCTTCCCGAGAAACGGCCGGAGCCGCTCTTGCATACCGGTGATGCCCGTGGAGCCTTGCCGGACGCGCCCCGGATCGAAGCTCGTCCCCCGATCGCGGATGCGTAGGCCGATACGATCCGGCTCGACGCAGAGAACGACGCGTGCGGCCGGGACCCTGGCGTGGCGCGCCACGTTGGTGAGTGCCTCCTGGACGGTGCGGTAGAGCGCGATCTCCAGATCGGGGTGATAGCGCCCGCACGTGCCCAGGCGGCGAAATCGGACGCGAACACCCGTCTGGGCCGTGTACTGCTGGAAGTGCCACTCGAGCGTGGGCACGAGCCCGAGGTCATCGAGCATCGGCGGCCGGCACTTCGTCGAGAGATTCCGAATCTGCTTCATGAGCGTCACGAGCGCGGCCTTGGTCGACTCCATGCGATGGCCCGCCGTCTCGAGAGAGAGCTTGAGCGCCGTGACGACCTGCCCCACCTCGTCGTGGAGATCGCGTGAGATCTCCCGCCGCTCACTCTCGCGGACCGACAGGAGCCGCCGCGAGAGAGCCTCGAGCTGGGTGCGTCCCGAGCGCTCCTCACAGGCGAGGCGCTCCCGCTCCGCCTCGGCGGCGCGGAGGACAACTGCGGTGCCGAAGTGCGTCGCCAGGACCTCGGCGAGAATCGCGGCGTTCCCGTCGGGCGAGATGGGCTCCGGGCGGTGAAACTCCAGCACGGCCACCAAGTTGCCTCTCGCGAGGACCGGCACCGCGAGTGCGGCGTAGAGTCCTGCCGCCACGGCTTCATCGCGACGCGCGGCATCGAGTGGTGAGTTCAGGTCGTCGCGGATGTAGGGGGTCTTGTCGAGGAGGACGGCGCCGGGCAGGGATCGCGTCTTCGCCAGATCGAGCTGCCGGCTCAGATCCACGAAAGCAGCCATCTCCGGTGAGCCCTCGTGCCAGGCGGCGCACCAGGTAAGCTGGCGCTGGTCCGGGCTCACCAGGAAGGCCTGCCCGAGCCGGAACCCGCCGAGCTGTGCGATCTGACGTACGAGCACGTCGAGGGTTTCCTGGGCGTCGATCGCCTCGGCAAGGGCGATCGCGGTCGCGTGCAGCAGCCGAACCTGTTGCCTCCCGAGGATATCGCTCGTTTCGGCCGTGCTGGTGAGAGGCACGGGGCACCTCGGATCTGAGTATCGCTTCGTGACTTGCATAGCGCGCTCCTCGAAGCCCTTCGCTGGGCCGACCGGAAGGCATCAGGCCGCTTCCAGTTATGGAAACCCACCCGGCGCCCGCAAAGCAATACGTAGATCTACCCAAAGGCGGAGCAGCCCGGGGCGTTGCAGGACCGTTCGGAGGCTAGGGAGAGGCGGGACCTGCGGTGCGAAGCGCGGCAGCCAGTTCCTGTACCGTCGAACGGGGCGCACCGCAATGATACCCCTCGCAAAGGTACGCTCTCCCCTTTTTTTCGATGGGGGGGAAGGAGCCGAGCGTGGAGACGAGCGCACCCAGGTCCCCCCGCGTCTCCGGAGTGACGCCGAGAAGCACGGCCCGGGGCAGGAATCGACGCCCCGCCTCGCGGACCATTGCGGCTGCCTCCGGATCGTCCGAGGCGCCGGTGATCACGATCTCCTGTGCGGGTCCGAGCGCGAGGTCGAGCGCCGCGAGCAGGAACGTGTGTCCGGTCGGATGCGACGTGACCGAGCCGGAGAAGGCGTCGAGGACCGCGCGGCCCCGCTCTTCGCCGAACGCATCCCCGGTCATCTTGGACAGGCGGATGAGCGCGAGGGCGGCGACCGAGTTGCCGGAGGGAACCGCCCCGTCGTAGGACTCCTTGGTTCGCGCGAGGAGCGGCTCCGCGTCCACGCCCGTAAAGAAGTAGCCCCCCTCGGCGGCGTCCCAGAAGAGGCGGTCCATCTCGCGCGCGAGCGCGTCCGCCTCCCGAAGATGGGCCGGATCGAACGTCGCCTCGTAGAGCTCGAGCCGCGCCCACAGCACGAACGCGTAGTCGTCGAGATATCCCAGATGAGCCGCTTCTCCCTCCCGATAGCGTGCGAGGAGCCGGCCGTCGTCGCGCCTCAGCTTCGCGCTCAGGAACTCGATCGCGCGGGCGGCCATTTGCGCGTACGCGGGCCGGTCGAGCGCGCGTGCCGCCTTGGCGAGGGCCGCGGCCATGAGGCCGTTCCAGGCCGTGAGGATCTTGTCGTCGCGATGAGGCCGCGGGCGCCGATCGCGCGCCTCCTCGAGCAGGAGGCGGCAGGCCTCGAGCTCCAGCGCGAGCGTCGCGAGATCGCCCGAGAGCTCGCCGGCGATCGCCGCGGGATCCTCGTCCAGGTAGGGGATGTTGGTCCCGGGCCTCGTTCCGTGCGCCTCGTCGACCCAGTTTCCCTCCCGCTCGATGCCGTAGGCGCGCGCGTAGAGTGCGCCGCGCTCCGGGCCCAGCACCTCGTCGATCTCCTCGCGCGTCCAGACGTAGAACTTCCCTTCCTCCCCTTCGCTGTCGGCATCCTCGGCGGAATAGAACGCTCCTTCCGGAGAGGTGAGGCGCCGTCCCACGTAGGCGACGATCTCGCTCGCGACTCCGGCGTAGAGCGGCTGCCCGGTCGCCTGGAACGCCTCGACGTACGCGACGAGGAGCAGCGCCTGGTCGTAGAGCATCTTCTCGAAGTGGGGCACGCGCCAGGCGCGGTCGGTGGCGTAGCGGTGGAAGCCGAACCCGACGTGATCGTAGATTCCGCCGCGCCGCATCGCCTGGAGCGTGTTCTCGACCATCGCGAGGGCGCCCTGGTCGCCGCTCCTGGCCCACCACCGGAGGAGGAACGAGAGCTGGTGGGGCGTCGGGAACTTGGGGGCCGATCCGAATCCGCCGTGCTCCGCGTCGTGGCGCGCCGCGAGGTCGTCGAAGGCCGCGCGCAGCGCGGTCTCGTCGAGTCGATCGCCGGGGTGAGCCGCGAAATTGGGGCGGATCGCCTCCGTGATCTGCGACGCCACCGTGAGGATCTGGTCGCGCTGCCCGTCCCACGCCCCGACGATCTGGTAGAGCAGATCCTTGAGGCCCGGCCGACCGAATTTGGTTTCGGGCGGGAAGTAGGTGCCCGCGAAGAATGGCTCGCGCGCTGGAGTGAGCAAGACGGTCAGCGGCCATCCGCCGCTTCCGGTGAGCGCCTGGCAGACCGTCATGTAGATGTGATCCACGTCGGGCCGCTCCTCGCGATCCACCTTGATGGCCACGAAGTGCTCGTTCAGGATGCGGCCGATCTCCTCGCGCTCGAACGACTCGCGCTCCATGACGTGGCACCAGTGGCAGGTGGAGTAGCCGATCGACAGGAAGATCGGCTTGTCCTCGGCGCGCGCCTTGGCGAAGGCTTCCTCGCCCCAGGGATACCAGTCGACCGGGTTGCCGGCGTGCTGGAGGAGGTAGGGGCTCTTCTCGCGCGCGAGGCGGTTCCTCGGAGGGGTCTCGGTCACGGCACGCGCTCGATCACGCCGCCGGCGACCACGCGGTCCCCATCGTAGAGGACGAGCGACTGGCCAGGGGTCATGGCGCGCTGCGGCTCGTCGAAGACCACGCGGGCGGTCGCGCCCGGGCTTGGCCAGACCTCCGCTGCCGCGGGAGCGTGCGCGTAGCGGATCTTTCCATGAGCGCGGAAGGACGCCTCCGGCGTGACCCCCGACGGGTAGGAGACGCGCTCGAGGAAGGCCTCGCGGCGGAGCAGAGCGACCTCGTCCCCCACCTCGACGGTCCCCGTGGCCGCGTCGATCCGCGTCACGTAGCGGCGGCTCGGCGATGCGACGCCGAGCCCGCGGCGCTGGCCGATCGTGAAGGCGTGGATCCCCTCGTGCGTGCCGAGGGCCTGCCCCTCGCCGTCCCGTACCTCGCCCCGCGGCGACGCCGCGAGCCGGTCCGGAAAGCGCTCCTTCAGGAAGTCGAGATAGGAGCGACCTTCGACGAAGCAGATGTCCTGGCTCTCCCGTTTGTCCGCGACCGAGAGCCCGAGCCGGCGGGCCGCGGCGCGCACCTCCTCCTTCGCGAGGTCTCCGATCGGGAAGAGCGCCTTCCGGAGCGCGTCCTGCGTCAGCCCCCAGAGCACGTACTACTGATCCTTCGCTCGATCGCTCGCGCGGACGAGCGCCGACGAGCCGTCCGCGAGGACGTCCCGCCGCGCGTAGTGCCCCGTGGCGACGTAGTCGCACTCGAAGCGCTCGGCCGCTCGCAAAAGCTCCCCGAACTTGAGCCAGTTGTTGCACTGGACGCATGGGTTGGGCGTGCGGCCGGCCAGGTACTCCCCCACGAAGTCCTCGATGACGTGGCGGCGGAAGGGCTCCTCGAGATCGAGCACGTAGTGCGCGAATCCGAGACGCCGGGCCGCGAGGCGGCAGTCGTCGATCGCCTCGAGCGTGCAGCAACCGCGCGAGGGGGACGGGCCCTCGGCGTAGCACCAGAGCTTCATGGTGACGCCGATCACCGTGTGTCCGCGCTCGGCGAGCAGCGCCGCCGCGACGGCGCTGTCCACGCCGCCGCTCATCGCGACCAGGACGGTCGAGGGCCGATCGGGAAGGAAGTTCAGGGGGCCTCCGTGGGAATCAGGAGGCGAGAGTCGGGGAGCCTTGGCGGAGCTTCTCGACGACGCCGGGGATGATCTCGAGCACGCGGTCGATCTCGGCCTCGGTGGTACATCGGCCGAGACTGAACCGCACCGCCGCCTGCGCGACGGAGGCCGAAACGCCCATCGCGAGGAGGACATGGGACGGATGCGAGGACCCCGACTTGCACGCGGCCCCGCTCGAGACCGCGATCCCCTTCATGTCGAGGCTCAGGATGAGGTGCTCCCCCTCCGCTCCGATGAACGAGACGTGGGCCGTGTTGCAGACCCTGGGCGCGGCCGCGCCGTGCCGGACGATCTGCGGCACGCGCTCGGCGAGGCCGGCCTCGAGCCGGTCCCGGAGCGCCGCGATCCGCGGAACCGAAGCGGTCAGGTCCTCCGACGCCAGCTCGCACGCGCGCCCGAGCCCCACGATGGCGGGGACGTTCTCGGTTCCCGCCCGCCGCCCGCGCTCGTGCTCCCCGCCCACCTGCAGCGGCGCGCACTTGAAGCCGCGGCGCACGTAGAGCGCCCCCGCTCCCTTCGGCCCATAGAACTTGTGCGCGGTGATGGTCGCGAGCGTGGCCTGCCATGCGCTCACGTCGATCGGGATCTTCCCCGCCGCCTGCACCGCGTCGGTGTGGAACGGCACGCTGCGCTTCGCGCAGATCGCGCCGATCTCGGCCATCGGCTGGATCACGCCCGTCTCGTTGTTGGAGGCCATGACCGAGACGAGGATGGTGTCGGGACGGAGCGCCGCCTCGATCGCCTCCGGCGCGACGCGACCGTCGGGCCCGGGGGCGACGCGGGTGACCTCGAAGCCCTCCTGCTCGAGCAGGTCGGCGGCCTGCCGCACGGCGTCGTGCTCGATCGATGTCGTCACCACGTGCCGCCCCTTCGACGCGCACGCGCGCGCGCCGCCGATCACGGCCATGTTGTCCGATTCGGTGCCCCCGCCGGTCAGCACGATCTCTCCGGGCGAGGCGTTCAGGAATGCGGCCACCTGGGCTCTCGCGTCCTCGACCGCGGCCCGCGCCTCCTGCCCGAAGGCGTGGACGCTCGAGGCGTTGCCGAAGTGCTGGCTGAAGTACGGAAGCATCGCCTCGAGGACCTCGGGGCGGACCTGCGTGGAGGCGTTGTGGTCGAGGTAGACGCGCGCCATCGATCTCCTCGTGGACCGGGAGCAACACATGCGGGGGGCGTAAAAAGCGTCTACAAGTTTACCAAAACGAAGGGGGCGGGCGCAACCGCGCCCGCCCCGTGCCGTTCGCGCTCGGCGGGATCGCCGCCGGCGCCGTGTCGTCTAGTGGCCGCCGTCCTTGTGCACCGAGTCCGCGGGAGCCGCGGGTGGCGCAGTGGGCGGAACCGCCTCCTCGGCCTTGGTGGCCGCGGGTGTACTTGCCGCCGCCGCCTTGGCGGGCGCCTGCTCCGCCGCGGGAACGCTCTTCACCTCGGCCGCGACAGCCGGCGCGGGCTTGGCTCCCTCGGCCCCACCCGAAGCCTTGGCGAGCGACGAGCGCGGGACGATCTTCACGGACTTGACCGTGGTCCACTCGAGGGGCTTCGACTTCTCGCCCATCATGGGATTCATCCCGACCGGGGTGCTCGCGATGTCCTTGAGGACGTTCATGCCCTCGATGAGGTGTCCGAAGGCCGTGTACTTGCCGTCCAGCGAGGATGCCGCCCCGTCCATGATGAAGAACTGGGAGCCGCCGGAGTTGGCCGCGGCGCTGTGCGCCATCGAGATGACGCCCGCGACGTGCTTGTGCGCGTTGAACTCGTCCGGAATCGTATAGCCCGGATCGCCGGTGCCGAGGTCTGGCGCCTTCGGATTCTTCGACTTCGGGTCACCGCCCTGGACCATGAAGCCCTTGATGATCCTGTGGAATCCTGTGCCGTCGAAGAAGCCCTGGCGAGTCAGCTTCTTGAAATTGTCCACCGTCTTGGGGGCGTCCTTGTCCCAGAACTCGAACACCATGCGCCCCTTGGTGGTCTCCATCACCGCGACCTCGTCGGACGAGGCCGCGCTCTTGCCCTTGGTGGCGGCGGCCCACGCGGGGACGGCGCCGAGTGCGCCGAGCGCGAGCATCACGCCCGTGTACCGAATGAATCCTGAAACCATCGATCCTCCTTGCCATGCGTGGGATGACCCACGTCAGTCCGCACGATCTTTCGACTTGAGGAGCCGGACGATGCGGCGCTGGCGTTCCAGCTCACGCTTCGCCGGCTCGGCGTAAGCCGGATCGCCGAGAACCGCCTCGAAGACCGGGATGGCGTCCTCGTGGCGGCCGAGTTTGTCCAGCGCCTGTGCCCAGCAGAATCGGAGACACGCGCTGGCGGAGTCTCCGGCGAGGCCCTCGCGCGCCACTTCGATCGCCCGCTGGTAGCGGCTTGCGTCGTAGTACGCGTAGGCCATGTTGCAATACACGCCCTTGTAGTTCTGCGGGTCCGCCCGCGCGACCTCCCGGAAGAGATCCACGGCGCGGTCGACCTTGTTGGACTTCGCATAGGCCTGCGCGAGGTAGTAGCGGTCCACGTTGCCCAGCGAGTCCAGCACGGCTTCGTAGTTCTTGATCGCAACCGGGTAGCGCTCCAGCTTGAAGTCCACCCAGGCGAGCTGCTTCTTCGCGTTCACGTCGAGCGGGGCGAGCGTGAGGAGCCGCGAGTAGGCTGCGGCCGCCTCCGCGTACAGGCCGCCCCGCACCGCGCACTGCCCCAGACTGCGCGCGATCTCGGGATCGGCGGGGAGGAGCTCCCCGGCCTTGTAGAGCGCGGACATCGCATCGGGCGTCTTCCCCTCGGCCGCGTACACCTCGCCGAGCTGCCGGTAGGCATGCGCCAGCTCCCCCGGATTGCCCTTCGCCATGCGCAGCGTCGCGACGCAGATCTCCCGGGCCTCTCCGTACTCCCCAACGTCAGTGAGCACGCGAGCCAGGGATCCGCGCGTCGCGAGATCTTGTGGCGCGAGCGCCACCGCCTGCCGGTAGGCCGTCGCTGCCTTCGGAGCGTCTCCCATCGCGGCGTACGCGTCCCCCAGCGAGCGGAACGCCGCCACCGTCTGGCTCGAGACCCGGGTCGCCCGCTCGAGCGACGGAACGGCTTCCTGATATTGACCGCGCAGCACGTGGACGCGGCCGAGCCCCGCGAGAGCTGCGAGATCGTTCGGATCCGACTCGAGGGCGAGACGGAACTCGTGCTCCGCGTCGTCGAGGAGGTTCCGGCTCATCAGGTCGTTGCCGGCGGCCACGTGATCGACGGGCCGAGCGGGCGCCGCGGCGGCGGTCGTGGCTGGCGCGACCTTGCTGCCGTGCGACGCGCAGCCGGCCGCGAGGAGGAGCAGGATCAGGGCATGCGCTGGATGATGCGAAGGCCGTCGTACCGGCATCTTCTCGGACCTCCCTGGATCGGGACCCCGGCGCTCGCCTGGGAGCGGCGCCGGCTCGCTCACTGGTTCCCGGTGGTTGGGGCCGACGACTTCTTCTGCTGGTCGAGGAAGTCCTGCAGGACCTGGATGCTGCCGCGCGCGCTCTCGGAGATCGTGGTCGTCGAGTCGATGGCCACCACCTTGGTCCAGTAGGCGATGGCCTCGTGATAGATCTGCGCGTCCGCGAAGGCCACGCCCATGTTGTAGAGCGCTTCCTGATTCTTGGCGTCCAGCTTCAGGGCCCTCTTGTACATCGCGGTGGCATCGGGAATGCGCCCCATCCCGTAATTGGCGTTCCCGAGGTTGCAGAGCGCGCGGACGTTGGTGGAATCGATTTCGAGAGCCTTCTTGTAGGAGACGATGGCGTCCTCGACCTTGCCGGTCTCGGCCTGGATCAGGCCCAGGTTCACCCAGGCGTCTGGAAGCGGCGGCTTGAGCTCCGTGGCCTTCTTCAACGACACCCAGGCATCGTCGCGCTTTCCCTGAGTCATGTAGTAGTTGCCGAGGTTGAGGTGGGCCGACGAATCGGTCGGATCGAGCTGGATCGCCTTCTTGAACTCGCGGTATGCGTCCTGCGGGCGCTTCATGTCCATGTACACGGCGCCGAGGCTCACGTGCGGGGCGGCCTCGCTCGGGACGAGGGCGGCCATCTTCTGAAACGCCTGGAGAGCGTCCTGGCCGCGGCCAGCCCTGCGATATGCGGTGCCCAGCGCAAAATACGCGTTGGGGTCCTTGGGGTTCTTCTTCACGAGCGCCTGCGCGTCGGCAACACTCGAACTGCCGGGCGGGGCCTGGTCGGCGGCAAGCGCCGTGCCGGGAGCCGGATGGGGACCATACGAAACGAGAGGAGAGGCGAGGACGAGGAATGCGGCTGCGGCGAGCGTGACTGCCCGCAACGTGCTGGGACGGTATCGGTTCATGAATGGCGATCTCGCATGGGAAGAAGAGCGAAAGGAACGCTAATCAGTCCATACCCCGAAGTCAACCCGCTTCTCCCCGCGGCACCGTGCCGGACAGGTGCGTTATCGGCGGATCAGGTCGGTTCTGAAGGGTCGATCGGCGGGACGTGCAGGCGTTCAGGGGGAAAGGGCGGTGCCGCGCTCCTCCGAAGCATCCGTCTCGAAGGATCGGACGTCGAGGCTGGAGAGAATGTCGCGCGCGACCGGCGGCTCGAGCGGCTTCGTGAGATGGCGGTCAATCCCGCGTCGCGTGCGCCCAGACGGTCCTCCTCGCGACCATATCCGGTCAAGGCAACCTGCTTGAGATCCGGAATCCCCTGGCCCGTCCCCAGCGGGCCAGGGGTAGGAAGGGCCGGGCCCTAGCTGCCGGAGAGCTCGCGATCCTGGTCGTACCTGTCCGAGCCGGCGACCTTCACGAGCTTGTTGTACACGCCAAGCATGAGGAGGGACGGGGCGAGCTGGGTCAGGAAGGTGCTCCCCGAGCCCTGTCGGCTGGTTGCCGACTTGATCGCGGAGACCCCCAGGAAGCCCAGGGCGGCCCAGAGGAACACGTCCGAGGGGATCTTGGAGGTCCGCCGCTCGATGGCCTTCCCCACCGGTCCCTCCGTGCGCGGTTCCGTGGTGGATTCGATCATGGGAGCCCTACTTTCTGCCGTTGGGGACGATGTGGACGCCGGCAGGCCGGCGTGGGGGACGCTCGGTCCCCCGGTCGGCCGCCGTTCTTCGTTCCGCTTCGTCTCGAGAAGCGGGAGCTTATTTCTTCTTTTGGCTTTGGCCTTGGCCGGGGCGGTTCCCGGCGCGGGACTGGCTGCGTCCCTCTCCGGTTTTCCCCGAGCCCTGCGAGCCGCCTGTCCGGCCGGACGCCGACGAGGTGCCACGATCTTCCTCCTGGACGTCGTCGTCTCGCTCGTCGTCCCGCCGATTGTCCTTATCTCGATCGAACATAGATTCCTCCATGAATCGGGGCGTTGTCGTTCGTCGGCCATCCGCCGACAAGCGCGCGGCGGTCGCAGATTTCATGCCACGAGTTTTCCGCTGCAAGTGCGTTGTCGTGCGCGAGCCCGCGCGTAGCATGTGTAACCGTTTCGAACGGATCTTGTAGTCGCTACACCGGGCCTGCGATCACCGGCCTCGAGCCGGCGGAGGATCGAGCCGAGCGGCCGCCTTCCGAGCACGCTCGGCCAGACGGAGCGCGCCCATCCGCTCCGCCATGGCGGGAAAGGCAGGCCTCGACCCGCGCCACTCGAGCTCGTCCACGCTCGCGAAGAGCGGCGCATCGGTGCGGAGCGTTGCCAGGTCCTTGAAGAGGAGCGCGCGCTTTCGGTCGGCGGCCGAGAGCGCGTCGGGCGGGAAGCTCTCGATCGGGCCGTGTCGGCCGATGAGCCGGGCCGCCCCCACCGCGCCGATGCCGCGGATGCCCGGGTACCCGTCGGCCGAGTCCCCCACGAGCGCGAGGAAATCGGGAATGCGGTCGGGATCCACGCCGAAGGCATCGCGCACCCCGGCCTCATCCCGGATCTTGTCTCCGCGCCGATCCATCTGGACCACCCGGTCGTCCCGCACGCACTGGGCGAGATCCTTGTCGGGGGACCAGATGCAGACCTTCTCCACACGCTTGTTCCGCGCGGCGATCGCTGCGGCCGAGGCGAGCGCGTCGTCGGCCTCGAGCTCGACCATCGGCCAGACGACGACTCCCATCGCGGCGAGCGCCTCCTCCAGGGGATGGAACTGCGCCCAGAGCGCGGGCTCGATGCCCTCCCCTGTCTTGTAGTCGGCCCAGAGGCGGTTCCGGAACGATTCGATGACGTGATCGGTGGCGACGCCGACGTGCGTGGCTCCCTTCTCGATCATCTGGAGCACAGTGCCGAGCACGCCCGTCACGGCGCCGAAGGGCTTGTCCTCCCCCTTCGAGAAGCGCCGGAGCCCATAGAAATGCCGGAAGAGCTCGTACGTGCCGTCGACGAGATGAACGATCATGGGCGCGCCCCTGCGGCCGGACCCGACGGCGACAGCGATGCCGCCGCTCGCTCGAGGAGGAGCGCACGCTCGCGCTCGTTCCGCGTCAGGGCGGCCGCGCGCTCGAACTCGGCGCGGGCCTCCTCGCGACGTCCGAGCTTCATGAGGAGGTCGCCGCGCACGCTCGGCAAGAGGTGATAGCCGCGGAGGGAGGGCTCCGACGCGATCGCGTCCACGCGCTCGAGCCCCGCCGCGGGGCCGAACGCCATCCCCACCGCGACCGCGCGATTCAGCTCCACGACCGGAGACGGCATGCGCTCGGCCAGCGCGGCGTAGAGCGATGCGATGCGCCCCCAGTCGGTCTGCTCGGCCAGCCGGGCGCGCGCGTGACACGCGGCGATCGCGGCCTGGAGGGCGTAGGGCTCGTCCGCGCCCCCCAGCGCCTCCGCGCGCTCGAGCGCCGCGAGTCCGCGTCGGATCAGAAGTGGATCCCATCGCGATCGGTCCTGGTCGAGGAGCAAGACCGGCTCCCCCGACGGACCGAGGCGCGCCCCGGCGCGCGACGCCTGGATCTCCAGGAGCGCGACCAGACCGTGCACCTCGGGCTCGGCGGGCAGCAGCTCCGCGAGCACGCGCCCGAGGCGGAGCGCGTCCTCGCACAGGTCGGGGCGCATCCAGTCCTCCCCCGCCGTCGCCGCGTAGCCCTCATTGAAGATGAGGTAGATGACCTCGAGCACGGAGGCGACCCGGGCCGCGAGCTCCTCCCCGCGCGGAACCTCGAAGGGGACCCCCGCCTCCGCCAGGGTTCGCTTCGCGCGAACGATCCGCTGCGCCACGGTCGGCTCCGGAACGAGGAACGCGCGCGCGATCTCGGGCGTCGAGAGTCCGCCGAGGAGCTTGAGCGTGAGCGCGACGCGCGCCTCGGGCGAGACGATCGGGTGGCAGGCGGTCAACATGAGGCGAAGCAGGTCGTCGCCGACCGGGTCATCGAGCGCGGCGTCCAGGGCGTCCTCGGCGCTGCCGCGGCGCGCTTCCAGATCGTGGACCAGCTCGGCCTGCTTCCCCAGGAGCCGCTTGTCGCGCCGCAGGCGGTCGATCGCGCGGTGCTTCGCAGCCGCCATGAGCCAGGCGGCCGGATTGTCGGGAATTCCCGTCTCGGGCCAGCGCTCGAGAGCGGCGACGAGCGCGTCCTGGGCGAGATCCTCGGCGACGCCGACGTCGCGCACGAGGCGCGCGAGCCCCGCGATCAGCCGCGGCGCCTCGATCCTCCAGACCGCGTCGATCGCGCGATGGGTGTCGGTAGCCGTCACGGCTACCGATCACACCATCGATTCCCGGACCGCGCAAGGCCCGGGGCGCGCCGCTAGCGGCGCCGCGTCAGCGACGCTGCCCCATCTCCCCCTGCATTTCGGGCAGTCTCGAGGCCGCCCGGCGGACGTCGTCCGGGAAGTCCGCGATCTCCTGGACCTGGCGGATCTCGATCGTCTCCTCCTCGGTGGCCGGGCAGCGCGAGGCCCAGGCGATCGCCTCGTCCTTCGACTTCACCTGGATCATCCAGTAGCCCCCCACCACCTCCTTCGCCTCGGGAAAGGGGCCATCAACCACCTTCGGCTTGCCGCCCGGGAACGACACCCGCGCCCCCATCGAGGGCGGATGGAGGCCGTCCAGCGCGAGCAGCACGCCGGCCCTCTGGAGTGACTCGTTGTATTTCATCATCGCCGCTACCCGCTCCGGATCCAGCTTCACGCCAGGCTCGGCCGTCTCGTAGCCCTTCGGGATCATCAGCATCATGAATCTCATCGTTCGGCTCCTTTCCTTCGAGGGATGGACGGGCGTCCTCAGCGCTTTTCCGCCCGGGTCAGATCGTCCGCGCGCGCCCGCACCCGCTCCTCCTGGGCCCGGAGCTCGGGCGTGAGCTCGGCGCCGAAGTCCTCGGTCTCGAAGATCGGCCGGATCTCCACCTCGGTCTCCTGGAACGGTGAGCGCTTCAGCCAATCGATCGCCTCGTCCATCGACTTCACCTGCCAGATCCAGAAGCCCGCCAGCAACTCCTTCGTCTCGGCGAAGGGTCCGTCGAGGACCGTGCGCTTGGCCCCTGAGAACCGGACCCTCACACCCTTCGCGCTTGGTCGGAGTCCCTCCCCCGCGAGCATCACCCCCGCGTTCACCAGCTCCTCGTTGAACTTGCCCATCGCGGTGAGGATCTCCCTGTTCGGGAGGACCCCAGCTTCGGACTGCTTGTCCGCCTTGACCAGCACCATGACTCGCATGTCGTTGTCTCCTTGTAAGTTAGATCGCTCTTTCCTCGTCCGTCCGGGGACTCCGTTCTACCGGGCTCCAAAGGGACGACGATCCAGTTTCCCGGGAATCGACACGGATCGTCGAGATTTTTCCGGACTTTCCGTATGGTGGCCCACCGTGAGCCATCGTCCAACCCGCATCGGAGCGCCACCCCTTGGCCCCCTGCTCGCACTCCTCACCCTCGCGGCCGCGGCATGGCCCGGGATGGCGCGCGCCGTCAAGGAGGACGTCGTCGTTCTCCAGAACGGGGATCACGTGACGGGCGAGGTGAAGTGGCTCACGCGCGGGAAGCTCAACTACAGCACCGACGACGCGGGGCGGCTCGAGATCGAATGGGTGAAGGTCGCGCGGGTCACGAGCCCCCACTCGTTCGAGGTCGAGCTCGGATCGGGCGAGAAGTACTTCGGGCGCCTGTCCGCGATCGACCGCAACGGATCGATCGTGGTCGCGGGAGTGGTGTTGGACACCCTCTCCATTCCGAGCGTGGTCCAGATCAGCTCGCTCGACGCCGGATTCCTGAAGCGCGTGCGGGCCTATCTGGATCTCGGCCTCACCTTCGCGAAGGCGAACCAGGCCACGACCTTCAGCGCGGAGGGCGAGGCCGAATACCGCGGCGACAAGTACGGCACCACGCTCGTCTTCAACTCCTACTCGCAAGGGCAGGAATCGGTCCCCACGACGTCGCGGAACAGCGGGGGCGCGCGTGTGATCCGCTTCCTGCCGAAGCGCTGGTCTGTGCTCCTTTTGGGCCAGGCCGAGCAGAACGACGAGCTGGACCTCGACCTCCGGTTGACCGGCGCCGGCGTCATGGCGCGCGTGCTCCAGCAGTCGAACTCGTCCGAGGTCAGCCTCGGAGGCGGGCTCGCCGTGACCCGCGAGCGCTTCTCGCCCACGTCGTCGGATCCGGCCGCGGTGGATGAAGAGGCCACGAACCTCGAGGGTCTCCTGGCCGCGGTCTGGGACGCCTTCCGGTTCGACAGTCCCAAGCTCGACCTCTCGACGTCGCTCTACCTCTATCCGAGCATTTCCTCGCCGGGGCGTGTCCGCGGCGAGGCCGCGACGCGCATCAAGTACGAGCTCCTCTCCGACTTCAACGTCGGTGTGAGCGCCACCGACACCTTCGACAGCGACCCGCCCGAAGAGACCGCGACCAAGAACGATTTCATCACCACGTTCACGATCGGCTGGTCGTACCGGAGGTAGCCGCCGTCGTACCGGAGGTAGCGGCAGGATGAAGCCCTCGATCATCGCGCTCTGGCCGCTTCCTCATGGCGCCCCGGCAGGCATCCGATACTGAAGCGCTTCTCGGACGTGCTCGGCGTGCACGGCCTCCGAGCCCGCCAGATCGGCGATGGTCCGGGCGACCCTCCGCACCCGAACGCACCCGCGCGCGGTGATTCGAAACGCTTCCTCGGCGCGCCGGATCAGCGTCCGGCATTCGGGATCCGTCGGTGCGACCCGCCCGAGATCCCTCGTGGTGAGGGCCGCGTTTCGCCGGCCGGAATGGTTTCGTCGCGCCGTGATCGAGCGCACGCGCACGACTCGGCCCCGAACCGCCTCTGACCGCTCTCCCCATTCGCTGGAGAAGAGGTCGTCCATCGGCACCGCCGCCACGTCGAGGATCAGGTCGATCCGATCCAGGATCGGGCCGGATATCTTCGACCAGTAGCGTCTCACCGCGTCCACTC
>JAEHDN010000123.1 GCA_016880395.1 Candidatus Eiseniibacteriota bacterium | reverse complement strand
GCTGGTGCATGGGGGGGCGCTACGCGATCCGCCTCGCCGCGGCCGACCCCGGGATCAGGGCGGTCGTGATGTACTACGGCGCGCCGATCACCGACCCGAAGAAGGTGAAGGCGATCCAGGCCGCCGTACTCGGCAACTTCGGCGGCGAGGACCAGGGGCCCACGCCGGCGCAGGTGCAAACATTCGAGAAGGATCTCAGGAAGGCGGGCAAGAAGGTGGACTTCAAGATCTACCCGGGCGCGTCCCATGCGTTCGCGAACTCGACCAATCCCTTCGGCTCCTACAAACCGGATGCGGCAGAAGACGCGTGGGGGCGGACGGTCCGGTTCCTGGACAAGGAGCTGAAGAAGGGATCGGTCCCCAAGGGATCGCACTAGCCGTGGCGGCGCCGAGCGGCCTGGACCCGGGCGCCCGGACCGTGCGCCGCCACGAGGTGGCCGCGGGGATCGTGTGGGATGGATCACGTGTCCTGATCGCGCGGCGCCAGGACGGCGACCACCAGGGGGGACGGTGGGAGTTCCCCGGGGGCAAGCGCCACGATCGCGAGACGATCGAGGAGTGCCTGCGGCGCGAGATGCGCGAGGAGATCGGCATCGAGGTCGAGGTGGGGCCGCTCTGGCGCGCGCTGACGCACGTGTATCCGGACCGCACCGTCAGCCTCTACTTCCACCTCTGCCGCTCGCACGAGGGAACACCGCGCCCCATCGAGTGCGCCGAGGTGCGCTGGGTGGAGCCGGACGCGCTCAGCGGCCTCCACTTCGTCGAAGGAGACATCCAGGTCCTTCCCGACCTCGTCCGTGATCTCGCCACCCGAGCCGTTTGAGCTCGAGGGGGCGGACGGCGGTCCGCTCCGCGGCGATCTCTACGGCCCGATCTCGTCCCGGGCCGTGCTCCTCTGCCACGGGTTCCGAGGCTACAAGGACTGGGGCTTCATCCCGCTCCTCGCGTCCACGATCGCGGTGAGCGGGATCCCCGCCGTCGCCTTCAACTTCTCCGGCTCCGGCATCGCGGGCCAAGACGGCGCGTTCACCGAGCGGGAGCGCTTCCGCCGGAACACCTACGCCGCGGAGCTCGACGACATCGACCGGGTCGCGCGATGGATCGCGGCGAGCGCGGGCGTGGATCCGCAGGCGGCGAGGCTCGGCCTGATCGGCCACAGCCGGGGGGGCGCGATGGCGGTCCTCTATGCGGCGAGCCATCCCACGGTGCGCACCGTGGTCGCGCTGGCCGCGCCGTCGCGCATCGGCGTCTGGCCCGACTCCGCCTTCGAGGCGTGGCGCGAGGGAAGGCCCGCGATCGTCCGCGATTTCCGCACGCGCGCCGAGCTCCCGCTCGGACCAGAGATCCTCGAGGATCTGCGCCGGAACCAGCCCAGCTACGACCTCGCGCGCGCCGCCGCGTCGCTCGCCATTCCGTTTCTCGTCGTGCAGGGAGACCGCGACCGCTCGGTTCCGGAGGAGGAAGCGCGTACGCTCGCGTCCTGGGGTCCCCCGGAGACGACGGAGCTCTCGATCATCGAGGGGGCTGGGCACTCGTTCCAGGCGGGAGACAAGATCCGCCGCACCCCGCCGCAGCTTCTCGAGATGATCGAGCGCGTGACGGCCTGGGTGCGGCGGACGATGGAGCCGGGCGCGCGGAGCGCCCCTATCGACTGAGGATCAGGACTTCGGCGGCGCGGCCGGCTTGTCCGGACGGATGACTCCCTCGACGTTCAGCTTGATCTCGACGTCGTCGCCCAGGAGCGTGCCCCCCTGATCGAGGGACTTGTTCCAGAGGATCCCGAAATCCTTCCGGTTCACGGTGGTCACTGCCTCGAATCCGGAGCGCGACTCGCCCCCCATCGTCGGGCCCGAGCCGAGGAACGTCACGTCGAGCGTCACGGGCTTGGTCACGCCGCGCATCGTGAGGTTCCCGTCAACCTTCAGCTTCTTGTCGCCGGCCGCGGTGACCTTCGTGCTCTGGAACGTGAGCGCCGGGAACTTCTCGACGTAGAAGAAGTCCTCCGAGCGAAGATGGTTGTCCCGCTTGTCGTTTCGCGTGTTGATGCTGGAGGCGTCGATGTCCGCCTGGACGGTCGAGTTCTCGGGCTTCTGGGAGTCGTACACGAAGGTGCCGGTGAACTTGCCGAAGTTGCCGGGAACGCGGCTGAAGAAATGGCGGATCGAGAAGGCCACCTCGGAATGGCCCGGGTCGATGGTCCAGGTGGCCGGCGCCGCGGATACGGCGGTGGCGTAGGCCAGACTGAGAGCGAGCAGCGACACCGATACGAGCTTCCTCATGGAGTTCGTTCCTCCCTGCGAATCGGGGGGTCGAGGCGGCCTTGAAGCGGGGACGCCGATTGCCTAGTATCCTACGAGCCCACACTTGGATGCAGCGACTTGGGCCACGGTTCGACGCTCCTCGCCGGCCCATCGCATCTAACCCGTGGAGAGGACCAGTGTTCCATGCCTGAGACGCGAGACCTCATCATCCTGGGCTCGGGAGCGGCCGGGCTCACGGCCGCCATCTACGCGGCCAGGGCGGAGCTGCACCCTCTTGTCCTGGACGGAGTTCAGCCAGGCGGCCAGCTCACGACCACGACCGAGGTCGAGAACTATCCCGGGTTCCGCGAGGCCATCATGGGCCCCGCCCTCATGGCCGAGATGAGGGCCCAGGCCGAGCGCTTCGGCACCGAATTCCTGTACGCCCCCGCGGAGCGCGTCAACCTCCGCGCCCGGCCGTTCGAGATCCACGCGGGCGGCGAGGTGCTGCTGACGCGCGCGCTCATCATCGCGACGGGCGCCTCGGCCAAGCTCCTCGGCATTCCGAGCGAGGCGAAGCTCCTCGGACACGGGGTCTCCGCTTGCGCGACGTGCGACGGCTTCTTCTTCAAGGGGAAGCGCCTGATCGTCGTGGGCGGCGGCGACACCGCGATGGAGGAGGCGACGTTCCTGACCAAGTTCGCGTCGAGCGTCGTCATCGTCCACCGCCGCGACACGCTCCGCGCGTCGAAGATCATGCAGGAGCGCGCGCGCGCGAATCCCAAGATCTCCTTCGTCTGGAACTCGGACGTGGTCGAAGTTCTCGACACCGACGGCCGGGTCACCGGCGTGAATCTCAAGAACGTGAAGACAGGCGCCCTCTCCACCGTCGAGATCGACGGCGTCTTCATCGGGATCGGCCACCAGCCCAACACCAAGATCTTCGAGGGCCAGCTCCCGCTCGACCTCGCGGGATACATCGTGACGCAGCACGGCACGATGACCGAGATCCCAGGCGTATTCGCGGCCGGCGACGTACAGGACCGCATCTACCGCCAAGCGGTCACGGCCGCCGGGAGCGGCTGCATGGCCGCGCTCGACGCCGAGCGGTACCTGGAGGGGCTCAAGCACGCTCCGGGCCCCAACACCGCCGTCATGCGGCTGGAGGAGCTCAAGGCTCCGAGCGCATGACCGACGCGCGCGAGACGCTCGAGGTCGACGTCCTCTTCGTCGGCGGCGGCCCGGCTGGCCTGGCCGGCGCGCTCCGCCTCACCCAGCTCGTGGCCGCGCACAACGAGCGAGCCGCCGCGGCGGGAACGCCTCCGCTCGGGGATGTCTCGATCGCGGTGCTCGAGAAGGCCTCCGCCATCGGCGCCCACGGGATCTCGGGCTGCGTGCTCGATCCGCGCGCCATCCGGGAGCTGCTTCCGGATTACCGCGAGATGGGCGCGCCGATCGAGGCCGACGTCACGAGCGACGACCTCTACTACCTCACGGGCAAGGGCCAGATCCGCTTCCCACTTCTCCCTCCCCCGCTCCGGAATCACGGCAACCACGTCATCTCCCTCGGCTCGTTCGAGCAGTGGCTCGGCGGACTGGTCGAAGCGGCGGGCGCGTACGTGCTCCCCGGCATGGCCGCGGTCGAGGGGCTCTTCGAGGGAGATCAGATGGTCGGCGTGCGCACCGGGGACAAGGGGATCGACAAGAGCGGGAACCGGAAGCCCAACTTCGAGCCCGGCTCCGACGTCCGGGCCAAGGTCACGATCCTCTGCGAAGGAGCGCGCGGCTCGCTCACGAAGCGCCTCACGCCGCAGCTTCTCCTCGATGAAGCGCGCGCGCCGCAGGTCTACGCGACCGGCGTGAAGGAGGTCTGGCAGATGCCCGCGGGACGCGTGCCCAAGGGGCGCGTGATCCACACGATGGGGCACCCGCTCGACAGCCACACGTTCGGAGGCGGGTTCATCTACGGGATGGACCAGGATCGCTGGGCGGTGGGCTTCGTCACGATGCTCGACTACCGGAACCCGACGACCGATCCGCACGGGATCTTCCAGGCCTACAAGAGACACCCCATGGTGGCCGCGCTCCTCGAGGGAGGGACCATTCTCTCCTACGGCGCCAAGGCGATCGCGGAGGGGGGCTGGTACTCCATGCCGCGGCTCTCGTGGGCGGGCGGCATGCTGGCCGGCGAGAGCGCGGCGTTCCTCAACGCGCAGCGCCTGAAAGGCGTCCACCTCTCGATGAAGTCGGGCATGCTCGCCGCCGAGACCGCGCTCGACGCGCTCGTCGCGGGCCGCCAGGACGCCGCGGCGATGAGCGCCTACGACCGGCGGTTCCTCGACTCCTGGGCCGCGACCGAGCTCAAGAGCGTGCGGAACTTCCACCAGGGGTTCGACCGCGGGCTCTGGATGGGGATGCTCGATGCCGGGCTCCAGCTCGTCACCGGCGGCCGTGGCCTCGGCGAGCGCCCGCGCTGGAAGCCGGGGAACATGCGCATGGGCACGCTCGCGGAGACGAACGTCACGCCGGTGTCCCTCGAGACCACGCAACGCCGCTACGACAACGCGCACACGTTCACCAAGCTGAACGACGTGTACCACTCGGGCACGAAGCACGAGGAGGATCAGCCGAGCCACCTGCTCGTCCAGGACACCTCGATCTGCGTCGACCGCTGCCGCAAGGAGTACGGCAACCCCTGCCAGCACTTCTGCCCGGCGAACGTGTACGAGATGGTCCCGGCCGACGGCGGCGGGATCCGGCTCCATCTGAACCCCTCGAACTGCGTCCACTGCAAGACCTGCGACATCGCCGACCCCTACGGGATCATCACGTGGGTTCCGCCCGAAGGGGGCGGCGGCCCGAACTACCAGCTTCTCTAGCATGGCGCGCGTGGCCGGAACCGAGCGGCGCGGGGGCCCGACCGAGCGCCCGGATTCCACGCCGATCGCCCGTCTCGCGGGGGCAACCAAGATCTATCCCGCCGCGGGCGAGGACGTCCACGCGGTCACCGACGTCACGCTCGCGATCGCTCCGGGTGAGATCGTCGCGCTCCTCGGGCGGAGCGGCTCGGGCAAGACGACCCTCCTCAACCTGATCGGCACGCTCGACCGCCCGACCGCGGGCACGATCGAGATCGCGGGCGTTCGCGTGGAGGCGCTCCCCGAGGAGGCGCTCCTCCGCCTGCGACGCGAGACGCTCGGATTCGTCTTCCAGTTCTTCCATCTCTTCCCCTACCTCACGGCCCTGGAGAACGCGGCCCTGCCGCTCTGGCTGGGAGGCTGGCACGGGTCCGACGTGGCCGTGCGCGCGCGGGGGCTGCTCGCGCAGGTCGGACTCGCGGACAAGGCCGACCGCCCCGCGGGAAGCCTCTCGGGCGGCGAGATGCAGCGCGTCGCGATCGCGCGCGCGCTCGCGCACGATCCTAAGCTCGTGCTCGCCGACGAGCCCACCGGGAATCTCGACCAGGCGAACGCGGAGACGGTGCTCTCCCTCCTCGCGACCCTCGCCAAGGAGAGCGGAACGGCGCTGGTCCTGGCCACACACAGCGAGGCGACGGCGCGGATCGCTGACCGTCGCGTCCACATGGTCGACGGCAGGGTCGTCGAGATCCGCTAGCGTGGCCGGGCATCCCGCCGAAGCTCCGCGCCCACCGGCTTCCATGGGCCCCCGCCCGCTCCGGGCGGTCCTTGCGCTCCTGGCCGCGCTCGGGCTCCGGCCGCTGGGCCGCCACTACGGCCGGACGCTCCTCACCCTGCTCGGCGTCGCCGCGGGCGTGGGCGTCTACATTGGGATCGACCTCGCGGTCGCCGCCTCGATCCGCTCCTTCACGCGCACGGCGCGCGCAGTGGCCGGTCCCGCGCAGCTCCGCGTGCATCGGCGCCCGCTCGCCCTGCCCGAGTCCGTGCTCGTCGCGCTCCGGCCTCTCGAGGGGCGCGCGCTCTTCCGCCCCACCCTCGAGGCGCCCGCGCGTGCCGGAGGGCCGACCGGCCATCCGTTCACGATCCTCGGTGTCGATCTGGTCGGCGATCCCCGGTTCGTGGAATCCCAGCACGACATCGCCCACGCCGAGCCGGAGCGGAACGGCGACGGCGCGACCGAGGATCCGCGCTCCGACGTGCGCGCTCTCTTCGATCCGCACTCCCTCTACCTGCCGGTCACGCTCGCCCGCGCGATCGACGCGGGCGACTCGGTCACCGTGGTCGTGGACACGCGCGCCTACCGCTTCCGGGTCCACCGGATCCGCGTCGCGGGGGCGATCACGTCCGCCGCCTCGACGGTCGCGTTCATGGACCTGGCCCCGTTCCAGGAGCGTTTCGGCCGCGTCGGCGAGCTGGACTGGGTCGACGTGGAGCCGGCGCCCGGCGTCGCGGCGGAGCCCCTGCGCGCCGAGATCGTGCGCGCCCTCGCCGCGTCGGGAGCATGGCCCGACGCGCGCGTCGAGGCGCCGGAGGAGCGCGCGCTCCAGGTGGAGCGCATGCTCGCCTCGTACCGTCGGAATCTCCGCGCGCTGTCCCTGATCTCGCTCGTGGTCGGGATGCTCCTCGCCTACAACGCGCTCCTCTCCTCGGTCCTCCAGCGCCGCGGGGAGATCGCGCTCCTGCGCGCGCTCGGCGCCTCGCGCGGTCTGGTCGCGCTCCTCCTCGGCGCGGAGGGCATCGTGGTTGGACTTCTCGGCGGCGCGGCCGGGGTGCTCCTCGGGCGCGCGCTCTCCGAGGGAGCGCTCCGCCTCGTGAGCCGCACGGTCGGCGACCTCTACGCGCGGAGCGCGCCCGGCGTGGTCGATCTCAACGGCGGACACTGGCTCATCGGCATCGCGCTCGGCGCAGCCTCGGCCGCCATCGCATCGCTCGGCCCGCTCCGCGAGGGGCTCCGGGTGAGGCCGCTCGAATTCCTGCGCGAGGAGCATCCCGGCGAGCTCGAGCGAACCTGGTCGATCGGCCGCATCGCGTGCGCGCTCGTGGCGCTCGCTCTGGCCCTCTACCTGATCGGGAACCCCGACGGGCCGGGGGCCGGGTACCGGGGCTACGTCGGCGCGGCCGCCGCGCTCCTCGCGGGCGGGCTCCTCGCCCTCCCGGCGTTCGTCGGCGTCGTGCGACTCCTGCGCGCGCCGCTCGAGCGCTTCTGGTCCCCCGCGGGACGGCTCGCGTACGCGACGGCGCTCGCGGCGAGGCGGAGGCTCGGCGTCTCGGTGGCGGCCCTCCTCCTCGCCTTCAGCATCGTCTGGGGTATGGCGTCGCTGGTCGAATCGTTCCGCGTCACGGTGGAGGGATGGGCCGATTCCACCCTGCGGGCCGACCTCTGGGTCACGCCGAGGAGCCGGGCCGGAAGCCCTGCGGAGGGATCGATGCCCCCGTCCTGGAAAGCCCCCCTGGCCGCGCTCCCCGAGGTCGCGGACGTCGACGCCTTCCGGCTGCGCGAGCTGTCGCTCGGCGACGAGCTGATCTGGCTCGGCGCCGGGGACTCGGCCGTCCTCGCCCGGCGCGGCTTCCTGCCGCTCGTCGGTGGGGGCGATCCCGGTCCGCTCCTGACGCGAGCCCACACCGGGCGGCTCGCGCTCGTCTCGGAGCCGCTCGCGCGCCGCAAGGGGCTCCGCGCCGGATCGACGCTCACGATCCCCACTCCGACCGGCACGCACGAGTACCGCGTCATGGCGGTCTATCGCGATTATTCCTCGGACCGGGGCTACGTCATCGTCGACCGCTCGGTCTACCTGCGGGACTTCCGCGATTCGCTCGTGACCACGTACGCGCTCTACCTCGCCCCCGGCGTCTCGCGCGAGCGCGGCGCCATGGCCGTCGAGAACGCGCTCGGGCGGGACGAGATGATCCGTGTCACCGACACCCGCACGATCCGCGAGGAGGTCCGGAGGGTGATGCGGAACACCTTCGCCCTGACCGATGCGCTCGAGGGCGTCGCGGCCGTCGTAGCGCTCCTCTCCGTGCTCGGCGCGCTCGCGGCGCTCGTCCTCGAGCGCACGCGTGAGATCGGCGTGCTCCGCGCGATTGGCGCCGATCGGCGGCAGATCGTGCGCTCGCTCCTGGTCGAAGGGTGCCTCGTCGCCGTGGTGGGGCTGGCCATGGGAGCGCTCACGGGGGTGCTCCTGAGCGCGGTGCTGGTCCGGGTGCTGAACCGGGAGTCCTTCGGCTGGACGCTCGAGCTCACCACCCCGTGGGGACGCGTGCTCCTCGTTGCGGCGATGCTCTTCGCGGCCGCGCTTCTCGCGACGCTGCCTCCGGCCCGCCGCGCCTCCCGCATTCCACCGCGCGAGGCGATGAACCGTGTCTGAGCCCGGGGCGGC
>JAEHDN010000122.1 GCA_016880395.1 Candidatus Eiseniibacteriota bacterium | reverse complement strand
TGTTCGCCTCGGCCGAGGGCCGGCTCCTCTACAACGTGGATCAGGCGCTCCGCCGTCTCTACCGGAGCGAGTACGGCGCCTGCCAGACCTGCGGCAAGGAGATCGGCAAGGCCAGGCTGGACGCAATCCCGCACGCGGGCCTCTGCGTCGAGTGTCAGGAGAAGCAGGAAAAGGAAACGAACACGGCGCGCGGATGACCCGACGGGACGGGTTCTTCTTCGGTTGCGCGGCGGCCGTGATCGCGGCCGACCAGCTCACCAAGGCCGTCGCTTCCGCGCGGCTCCTGCCGGGGCAGCCGGTCCCGTTCCTGGGAGACACCGTCCGCTTCACCCTCGTCCACAACACCGGCGCGGCGTTCGGGCTCTTTCCGGGCAGCCGCGGCCCCTTCATCATCATCTCGATCCTCGCGATCGCGGTCGTGCTCGCGCTCTTCCGGCGCGAAGCCTATCGCGGGCTCGCCCACCGCGTCCTCCTCGGGTGTATTCTCGGCGGCGCCATCGGCAACCTGATCGACCGCGCGCGCCTCGGCTGGGTGGTCGACTTCATCGACGTGGGTGTCGACTCCATCCGGTGGCCCGTCTTCAACGTGGCCGACAGTGCCGTGACCCTCGGAGTCCTGTTCCTTGCCTGGAACCTCTCCCGAGCGGGACATCCCGCTCCCGATCCCGAAAGTCCACACCGTCCCGGCCTCGAGAGCGGGTGAGCGGCTGGACCGCTTCCTCGCGGAGGCCGAGCGGTCCCTCTCGCGCTCCGCGGTCCAGCAGCTCATCGACGGCGGGCACGTCCGGCTGAACGACGCTCCCGCGCGCGCGAGCCGGCGCGTGCGTGAAGGGGACCGGATCGAGGTCGTGCGACCCCGGCGCGAGCCACAGGCCCTTCGCCCGGAGGCCATTCCGCTCGAGGTCGTCTACGAGGACCGGCACCTCGCGGTCATCGCGAAGCCGGCGGGGATGGTCGTCCATCCGGCCGTCGGCCACCGAACCGGGACCATGGTGCACGCGCTCCTCCACCGCTACGGGGCGCTCCCCGACGGAAGCGGCGCGGAGCGGGCCGGCATCGTGCACCGGCTGGACAAGGGCACCTCGGGGCTCCTGATCGTCGCGCGCACGGAGGAAGCCCACCGGGAGCTGGCGCGCCAGATCGAGGCGCGTGAGGTGCGGCGGGTCTACCGCGCGGTCGTCTGGGGACGGCTCTCTCGGCGCGAGGGCCGGATCGAGGCATCGCTCGCGCGGAGCGTCCGCGACCGGAAGAAGATTGCGGTGGTCACGCGCGGCGGGCGTCACGCGGCGACCCGATACCAGGTCGTCCGTGAGGGGGATTACCTGTCCGAGCTCGTCGTGACGCTGGAGACCGGCCGG
The DNA here is from genome assembly GCA_016880395.1 of Candidatus Eiseniibacteriota bacterium. Taxonomy (GTDB): domain Bacteria; phylum Eisenbacteria; class RBG-16-71-46; order SZUA-252; family SZUA-252; genus WS-9. The sequence continues at coordinate 1,029 of JAEHDN010000122.1, read as the reverse complement.
ACGCACCAGATCCGCGTCCACCTCGCGCACCTCGGCCATCCCGTGTTCGGCGATCCGGAGTATGGCGGCCGGCGCGGCCCGCTCATGCGCCTCACTCCCTCACGCCGCGCCGAGGCGGCGCTCCTGCTCGGCGACCTCGACCACCAGGCGCTCCACGCCGAGACCCTCGGCTTCACCCATCCGGCGACCCGCGCGCCGCTCGAGTTCACGAGGCCCGTCCCGCCCGAATTCCAGTCGGTCCTGGACGCCCTTTCGTGCGGATCCTAGGCGTGGATTTCGGGCTTCGGCACCTGGGGCTGGCGCTGAGCGACCCGGGGGAGATTCTCGCGACGCCCCTCAAGTCCCTCCGGGTGGAGTCCGTGCGCGAAGCCCCGGCGGCGGTGGCCGCGGCGGCGCGCGAGACCGAGGCCGGAGCCATCGTCGTCGGCGCGCCGGAAGGGCTGGAGGGAGAAGAGGGACGTGCCGAACTACGAAGGGTGGAGCGCTTCGCTACAGCCCTCCGCCGGGAGACCGGCTTGCCGGTGCATCTGGTGGACGAGAGCCTGAGCACCCGGGAGGCGGAGGCTCGATCGGGCCGCGGCCGGGCGGGCGGCCGCGCGGCCGCCGCGCGCGCTTCCGCTGCCCATGCGACCGCTGCCGCCGTCATACTCCAGCGATGGCTCGATCGGCCCCGACATGGGGGCGCCCGTTGAGGCGCCGCCGCCGCAGGCTGCGCCGCACGCTCGCGCTCGGCGCGATCGTGGGGGTCGTGATGCTCATCGGCATCCTCCTCGTGCCCGCGAACGTCACTCGCAACTTCGAGCAGCGCCAGGTGCTCATCCCGCGCGGCGCCACCATCGAGGCGATCGCCGACATCCTGCACAAGGAGGACCTCGTCGGGAGCAAGCGCCTCTTCGTGCTCTCCGCCCGCATCATGGGCTACGACCGGAATCTCAAGGCGGGGCAGTTCACGATCCCGGTCGGCTCGAGCACCTACCGCATCCTGCGCCAGCTCGCGAAGGGCATGTCGGCCGAGGACATGGTGACGGT
>JAEHDN010000121.1 GCA_016880395.1 Candidatus Eiseniibacteriota bacterium | reverse complement strand
GCGCTGTCCGTGGCCGCGCTGTCGGTGGCCGCGCTGTCACCCGGAGCGGCCGCGGGCTTCGGTTCCTCGAGGAAGAGATCCGCCGGTGCCGTCCCTCGCAGATCCGAGGGAACGTAGACGAGGATCTCCTCGACCGAGCGGAAATCGACCGCGGGCTGAACCACGATCTCCTTCATGAGCCCGTTCGGATCGAGCGCGACGCGCACGATCGTCCCGATCCGGATCCCGGAGGGAAAGATCCCGCCCAGCCCCGACGTGACCACCCGATCTCCGACCCGCACGTCCTCCTGGGAGGAGACGTAGCGAAGGTCGAGCACGGGCTGCGTGCCGTACTCCCACTCGAGGATGCCGTCGACCCGCGTGCGCTCGATGCGAGCGGCGACCGCGCAGTCGCGGTTCAGGAGAGTGAGCACGCGCGTCTCGTGGGGGGTCGAGCGCTCCGCGCGCCCCACGAGGCCGTCGGGTGTGAGCACGGCGCGGCCAGGCTCCACGCCGTCGGCCGTCCCCTTGTCGATGGTGAGGCTCCCGCCGAGCCGGTCGAGGCTTCGAGCTACGACGCTCGCGGCGACGAGGTTGTACGGATGACGCTCCTCGAGACCGAGGAGGCGCCGCAGTCGCACGTTCTCCATCCGCTCGGACTGGAGTGCGTCCGACTCCATCTGGAGCTGGGTCAGCCGCTGGCGGAGCTGATGGTTCTCCCAGTAGACGCCCACCGACTGGTCGACCCAGCCGACCGTGACCTCAAAGGGAGCGAGGATGGTGTGCTGGATGAACCACGCGACCCTCGCCTGAAGCCTCGCCTCGAGCAGCATGAGAGAGAGCGAGACCGTGCAGGCGATGACGAGCACCGTCCAGTCGGTGCGGCGGACGAACAGATATCGGAGCATGAGGGCTCACGCCCCAGGGTCAGTCGCGTACCACCGACATGAGCACCTTCTCGTACTGTGTCGGATCATCCAGGATCTTCCCGGTGCCGAGCACGACGCACGAGAGCGGATCCTCGGCCACCGTGATGGGCAGGTTGGTGGCCTCGCGGAGCAGCATGTCGATTCCCCGCAGGAGCGATCCGCCGCCCGTCATGACGATCCCCCGGTCGACGATGTCCGAGGCGAGCTCGGGGGGCGTCTTCTCGAGCGACTGCATGAGCGCGTCCACGATCTGCTGGAGCGGCTCGCTCAGCGCCTCGCGGACCTCGACGGAGGAAATCTTCATCGTCTTGGGGATCCCCGCGACCAGGTCGCGCCCCTTGATCTCCATCTCCTCCTCCTGCTCGAGGCGGAAGGCGGAGCCGATCCGGATCTTGATCTGCTCGGCCGTCTGCTCTCCGATGAGGAGGTTGTAGGCCTTCTTCACGTACTGGACGATCGCCTCGTCCATCTCGTCCCCGCCGACCCGGATCGACTGCTGGTTCACGATCGAGTTGAGGGCCATGACCGCGATCTCGGTCGTTCCGCCGCCGATGTCGATGATCATGTTCCCCGACGGCTTGCCGACGGGGAGGCCGACGCCGATCGCCGCGGCGATCGGCTCCGGAACGAGGAGCACCTCGCGGGCGCCCGCGTGCTGGGCGGAATCCTGGACGGCGCGCTTCTCCACCTCGGTGATCCCGGACGGGACGCAGATGATGATGCGCGGGCGCACCCACGTGCGGCGCCGGAGCGCCTTCTGGATGAACTCGCGCAGCAGGTCCTCGGTCTTCTCGAAGTCGGCGATCACGCCATCCTTGAGCGGGCGAACCGCGTGGATCTCGTCGGGGGTGCGGCCGAGCATGCTCTTCGCTTCCTTCCCGACGGCGATGACCTTATTGGTGGTTCGATCGACGGCGACGACCGAGGGCTCGTTCAAGACGATGCCCTTGCCCCGGAGATAGACCAGCGTGTTGGCCGTCCCCAGGTCGATCGCAACGTCATTCGAAAAGACGCCCATCACCTGGTCGAGAAACATCCGTGCCTCCCGAAATCCCTGGGTGGACATGGCGGGCAGACTCCTGACTCCGTCCCGGGCGGGTCGGAGAATGATCTGGTTGGAAGCGATCGGACCGTAACAAACGGGGCACCCAGCAGCAAGGTGATTCTCCTCGGGAAGCCGCGTTGACAGGCCGAATTACCGGTGGTAGCGTCCGCTCGGAATCCCTCCGCGGCGACGCAACAGTGGAGGTATCGGCCATGACGCGTCCGATCTTGAGGTTGCTCGGCAGTTTGTCCCTGCTCCTCCTCGCGATGGGCCCCGCCAGCGCGGCCCCCCCCTCGTCCCCCCCTCCGGGAAGCTCCAACGAGTCCCCGAGCGCCGACGTCCGGCGTGTCCAGGAGTTCCAGTCGATCGGCGTCGACCGCCGCCTGACCGCGTTCACCGGGACCGTCCTGGACGTGAACGACCGTCCGGTCTCCGGGGTGCAGGTGAAGGTGTTCAGCGACGGCCAGGAGCTGGCGGCGGGGATCACGGACGGAAGCGGCGTCTACGATATGCGGAGCGCCTACGATCCGACCGCCGACGCGACCGTGCTCCTCTGGTTCTACGCCCCGGAGCGCGCCCTCATGACCAAGGAGATCGTGCTCCACGAGAGCCGGTCGAGCGCCGCGAACGGCCTGATCTCGCGCTGCGTGCCCAGAGCGACGCTCACGCCCGGACGGCAGTTCCGGGTCTACCTGTTCGATCCTTCGAGCCGCAACAAGGAGCTGGCCGAGCTGGACTGCCTGCCGTAGGCGGGGTTTTTGTCGACGCCGGGCGGCCGCCGGGCCGCGCTACGCCGCGCCGCCCGCTCCGTTGAGGGCCGTGTCCGTGAGCTCGGAGCGCTCGCGCACCATCCGCTCGAGGTCCGGCCTCAGGGGCCGGCGGAGCAGCTCGTCGTAGAGGAAGCGGGCCCGTCCGAGATTGTTGAGGGCGTGCTGCTCGATCTCGGCGCTCTTCAAGAGGGCGAGGGCGGCCCCCTCCCGATCGGGATAGTGCCGCCCGTAGGCCTCGTAGGCGCGGCTCGCGTCTCCGGGCCGCCCCAGCTCCTCGCAGCCTCGTGCGATCCGCAAGAGATCCCCCGGCGGCAGCGCCACGCCCCCGAGGAGCCGTTTCATCTCCTCGTAGCCGTCGCACGCCTTGCGGATCTCGCCCCGCAGGAGCCAGAGCCGTATCGCCGCGGCGAACCGGTCGACCGCCTGCGACTCCTGGTGGGTCACCCGCTGCACGCGGGCCACCTGCGCGATGACCTCCGGGTCGTCGGGCCTGGCCGAGAGGTACGACTCGTACTCCCCGAGCGCCGCAAACCACTCCCCCCGCGACACGTAGCGCGTGCCCCGCGCGAGCCGGCTCTCGAGCCGACCCTCGGAGCGGAGTCCCATCACGAGGGCGAAGAACGCGCCGAAGAGGAATCCACCGACGTGGCAGAGCGTGGCTGTCTCCGGCGCGACCCCGGCCAGCTGGTAGGCGAGCTGGAGCGTGAACCAGAGTCCGATCCCGACCAGCGCCGGCAGCGTGAAGCGGCTTGGCTTCACCATCCCCTGGAGGAAGAGCATCGTGATCGATGCGAAGCGCAGCCGCGCGAAGTAGAGGCGCACGGCGAAGAGACCCATCAACCCCGAGATGGCGCCGGACGCGCCGATGATCGGGACCGAGCGGAGATCCGGAGCAGCCTGCACGATCCACGCGGCCTGGACCAGATTGGCGAGCCAGCCGCAGGCGATGTAGGCGATCAGGTACCGGCCGGCACCGAGCCGCGATTCGAGAGGAGGGCCGAAGACGCCGAGGAACACCAGGTTCCCCAGCAGGTGGAGCGTGTCCGCATGGAGGAAGACCGAGGCGATCGCCGTCTGGACCGTCGGCTGGCCGGCCTTGAAGGCCCAGCGGTAGGCGACGGCCTCGGCGCCGGGCAGGGCGTGCAGCGCGGCGAATACCATGACGTTCGCCACGAGCAGCGCCAGCGTGACCCAGGGGACGCCGCGCACCTTGGAGTCGGTGCCGATGGGAAGCCAGTAGAAGTAGTACACGCTTGATTGGTCCTCGCCCCTTTCTCTACACTACCGCCCGTCAAAAGCGAAGCATTTTCGACACTTACGATCAGGCGACCTCCGCCCATCGAAGGAGATTCATGGATATCGAAACGTCCCCGGCAGGAGACATGGGCACCCAGAAGGAGCTGGATCCGCTCGAGAACGCCCGGCTCCAGTTCGAGGAGGCGGCGGCCCGTCTCAAGCTCGACCCTTCCTTCATCCAGATCATCAAGGAGCCCCGCCGGGCCACCATCGTGAAGCTCCCCGTGCACATGGACGACGGCAGCTTTCGCGTCTTCACCGGCTACCGCGTCCAGCACTCGATCATCCGCGGGCCCGCCAAGGGAGGCATCCGCTACCACCCGGATGTGACGCTGGAAGAGGTCATGGCGCTCGCCGCGTGGATGACCTGGAAGTGCGCGGTCGTGGGGATTCCCTTCGGTGGCGGCAAGGGTGGGATCGTGTGCGACCCGACAAAGATGTCGAAAGGCGAGCTGGAGCGTCTCACCCGCCGGTACACCGCCGATCTGATCGACGTGTTCGGCCCGGAGTCGGACGTGCCAGCCCCCGACGTCAACACGAACGAGCAGACCATGGCCTGGATCATGGACACCTACTCCATGCACGCCCGACACACGGTCACGTCCGTCGTCACCGGAAAGCCCCTCGTGCTCGGCGGATCGGCCGGGCGGCGTGAGGCGACCGGCCGCGGCGTGCTCTTCGTGGTCCGCGAGGCGGCCCGCCGCATCGGGCTCGACCTCCACCGGGCGCGCGTCGTGGTCCAGGGATTCGGGAACGTCGGCTCGGTGGCCGCGGACCTCCTCGCGCGAGACGGGGCCCACATCGTGGGCGTGTCCGACGTGAAGGGCGGGATCCAGAACCCGGACGGGCTCGATATCCACGCCCTGCTCCAGCACGTCCACGCGACCAAGTCGGTCGTCGGATTCCACGGATCGACCCCGATCGACGGCAAGAAGCTCCTCGAGCTCCCCTGCGACATCCTGATCCCGGCGGCGCTCGAGAACCAGATCACGAACGTGAACGCGAGCCGGATCCAGGCGCGCATCATCGCCGAGGGAGCCAACGGGCCCACCACGACCCAGGCCGACAAGATCCTGAACAAGGCGGGCGTGCTGGTGGTGCCGGACATCCTCGCCAACAGTGGGGGCGTGACGGTGTCCTACTTCGAGTGGGTGCAGGACCGCCAGGGCTTCTTCTGGCGCGAGCAGGAAGTGAACGAGCGCCTCGAGCACATCATGGTGAACTCGTTCCACGACGTGGCGCGGATGGCCGACGAGCACCAGGTCTCCTTCCGCGTGGCTGCGTTCATGCTGGCCATCAAGCGCGTGGTGGACGTCATCCAGATCCGCGGGGTGTACGCCTAGGAGACGAGACCTTCCTCGTAGCGAAGGATTCCCCGGCGGGGATCGAGCACGGCGCGGGCGCCCAGCGCGAGGGGCACGTTTCGCTTGCCGTGGCCGGCGGGAAGGCCCCGAACCGCGGGGACACGGAGCGGGCGGAGATGATCCTCGAGCACGGCGCGGAGCGGCAGCTCCCGCCGCCTCGGCCTCGGGACGCACTTCGTGAAACCGCCGAGGGCCACGCCTCCGAGCCCCGAGAGAGCCCCCGCCAGGCGCAGGTGGCAGAGCATGCCGTCGATCTTGTACGGGGGCTCGTTGATCTCCTCCAGGAAGAGGATCGCGCCCCGGAGCGACGGCAGGATTCCGGTCCCGACCGCGTAGTGGAGGAGCGTCAGGTTCCCCCCCAGTACCCGTCCCTCGGTGGCGGCGGCTCCCCCGGCGATCCGCCCGCGCGCGTGCAAGGTGCGCACGTCCTCCGCAGGCCGCGGCTCGGTCACCCAGGCGAGCCAGCGCCGGCCCTCTCCGCCTCGCCGGAGCGACAGCCCCTGGAGGTTCGGGCCGTGCAGCGTGCGCACGCCCGCGTGCCGGGCGATCCCGAGGTGAAGGAAGGTGGCGTCGGAAAAGCCCGCAAAGATCTTGGGATCGCGGCGCACCGCGCCCCAGTCGACGCCCGGCGCGATCCGCATCGCGCCGAAGCCGCCTCGCGCCATCAGCACGCAGCGCACGTCCGGGTCGGCGAGCATTCGGTTGAGATCCGCGAGGCGCGCACCGTCCTCTCCCGCGAGGTGGCCTCTCCGGTCGAAGAGATGACGCGCGAGCTTCACGCGGAAGCCGGCGCGCTCGAGGAAGCGCGCCCCGAGCGCGATGGCGCCGCGCTGTACCGGGCCGGACGGAGCCACCACGCCGATCGTGTTCCCGGGCCTCAGACGGGGCGGCGCGATCATCGCGGAATGCTCCCGGGCCGTCGCGACGGCGCCGGCTGGGGACGATGGCGGCTCAGAAGGCGCACCAGGCGCTCCTCGAAGTCCCGCGCGGGAGCCACGCTCCCCCGGTTGCCGTTCGTGATCGAGGAGAAGGCGATGCGCTCGCCGGACTCGGCGGTGAGGTAGCCCGAGAGCGCGCTGACGTTCGTCAACGTCCCCGTTTTCCCGCGGATCGCGATGCCTCCGTCCCCGCCGCCGAACCGGTTCTTGAGCGTGCCCGGGATTCCCGGGCCGGCGAGCCGGTCCCGGAAGGCTGGCCCGATCCTTGGCTCGCGGTCGAGCCACGTGAGCCACGTGACCACGGAGCGGGGCGTGACCAGATCGAGCGGGGAGAGCCCGGAGCCGTCCACGAGCGAGAGGTCCAGCGTGTCGACGCCAGCTCTGGCCAGGATGCCGTACAGCTCCTGCAGCCCTCGATCGCGCCGTTTGGGCTGGTTCGGGTCCAGGTTCCGGAGGAGCGCCTCGGTCTCCCCGTTCAGGCTCAGCTCGTTCACCGCGCCGACCAGCTCCGCCGCGGGGGGCGAGAGGAGCGAGGCTACCGGCCGGGCGCCATCCTTCCGGACGCTGGACCATCGGCTCGCGTCGGGTGGGATGCTCGGGCCGCCGCCCTCGCCACCCGGGGACCGCTGGAGAGCCGCGACCGCTTTCGCCGCTCCCGGCGCGCCGACCGGCGGCAGCACGCGCACGCCGGCCTTCACCTCCATGCCCGCGCGTCTCATCGCTCCGAGGAGGAAGAGGCCCGCCGTGGAGTCGGGGTCCGGAACAGCCACCTGCTTGCGCGACGCGCGTCCGCGCGGGACGGTGCCCCAGACGTCGACCACCCGGGTACCGGGCGCGCGGCGCACGTCGAGCCGGCCGGTCGCGCTCGAGTCCACCACGTCGATCGTCCCTCTCACCTCGAGCGGCGTCTCGGGCGGATCCAAAGTGAGCGCCACCTCGTCTCCCTTGCCGGTGCTCGTCGCTACCACCGTCGCCGCGTTCCCGTTCGCGAGGATTCCGTTCACGGGGGCGCCATAGGCGTAGACGAAATCGTCGAGGGCCCAGCCCGGGGCGTAGGGCTCCGGGGCGAAGATCGATCCGTCCACCCACAGCGTTCCCTCGAAGCGCTGGAGCCCGCTCTCGCGAAGAAGGTACGCGAGCGAGTCCAGGAGCCCTCGGGAGCCAGGGCTCAGGATCTGGGTCACGTCCGGCATCCCGCTCCCGCGAAGGACGAGATCTCCCTTGAGCCGCACCTTGCGGCCGCCGTCGCTCCGGGACACCTTCCCCCGCGCGTCGACGACCGTCGCCCTCCGGTAGTCGACGCCGAACCGGACCAGGAAGGCTCCGTTCGTGAAGAGCTTCGCGTTGCTGCCGGGGATGAGCCGCCGGCTCTCGCCGTAGGCAACGAGCGTGTCCCCCTTGTCGAGCGAGATCGCGAGGAGGCCGACGTCGGCGCGATGAAGGAGCGAACCCGCGATCGCTCGGACGGAGTCGGCGAGGACGCCCCGGGGTGCGGCGTCGGCCCCCGCGGGCGTGGGAGCGATGGCCGCGAACGCAAGCGCGAGAGCGAGACGACGAAAGCCGGGGCGGGTTTTCATCACCCGCCCCGGCCGCGACGTCGACCTGCCGCGATGATCAAAACGCGACGCTGAGACCGACCTGCTGATTGTCGTCGAAGAACTGACCCACGGCCGTTCCCGCCCAGTCGAAGCGGAACGGCGTGTCCCCCAGCTTGAAGTTGAGTCCCGCTCCATAGCTATAGCTGTAAAGGTAGTCGTCCATCCGATCCTCGTCCTTGAGCGCGAGCTGTCCGGTGAATCCGCCCCGGAGCGCCAGCCACTCGCCCAGATGGAACTCGGCCCCCAGCCGGTACTCGTCGCTCGAGTAGTTGTTCGATTGCACGGCCCCGAGCACGGTCAACGTGCGGTTTTCCGCGAAGGAGACGTCGTACGTCAGGCCGAACTGGAGATAGGCCGGCAGCTCGAACGAGGTCGACTCGAGCTGAACGACGTGCGGTTGCGCCGAAGGGTCGTCGCCCGGCACGATGATCGCCTCCTCCAACCCTCCGCCGTCGAACTGCATGTTCGGTCCGATGTTCTTCATAGCGAACCCGAATCGGACTCCGTGCCAGCCGGTGTCGTACTGCACGCCCAAGTCCCCCGCGAATCCGTGCGCGGTGAGGTCGGCCACGCGCTCGTTCACGAACATGCCCGTGATGCCCACGAGCACGCGATCGGTCATGCGCCGCCCGTAGGTCAGGCCGACCACCGCAAAGTTCGGGCTCAGGATCTCCCCCGTTCCTTCCGGCAGCTCCTCGGTGGTGACCGTGATGTCTCCGAAGTTCATCACCTTGACCGAGACCGCGGCCATGCCCGACGACCCCACGGGAATCGAGACCGCGCCGTAGTTCACCTTCGAGTCCGCGAGGTAGGTGCTGTGGAGCGCCAACGCTTCAGCCTTGTCCGTCGAGGCGAGCGCTGCCGGGTTGTAGTAGAGATTCGACAGGCCGCCGCCGAGCGCCACGGAAGAACCGCCTAGGGCCACCGCCTGCGGTCCGACCGGAATCCTAAGCTCCAGAGCTCCGGACGTTCCCACCCGGTCCAGGCCGCCGGCCCACGCGGTTCCCGAGGGACCGATCAGCGCCGCGAGCACTGCGAGGCTCCTCATCCAGGCCCTCATGCCTTTGTCCTCCATTCCTTAGATCTCCGTAGCATACCGACTCCCAAAGCCGCTCCAGATGGGCGGCCGACTAGAAGTTGTCCAACCGCTCCGTCTCGATGAAGATCGCCATTCGATCCGTCTTGCTCCCCACGCCATCCACGTCCACCCGGTAGATATAGAGGCCGCTTCCCACGGGTAGGGCCCGATCGGTGTTGAGATCCCAGCGGATCTCAGCCTGAGCCATCTCGTCCGCGGTCGATGGCTCCCGCCGGATCGTGCGCACCAGGTCTCCCGCAAGGTTGAAGATCCGTATCGTCACCTTCCGCGAGGCCGGAATGTTCGTGAACTTGAGCGTGCGGTCGAACTGCGTCAGCTCGTAGGCCGAGTGCGCGTAGTACGGATTGGGCACCGCCAGGATCTTCTTCACGTCGTTCTGGACGATCGTGCCCGGTGCGGTGCCGACCGGCTGGAGTCGGAAGGTGAAGACGTCGTTCGGACAGAGCCGCCCGCCCCGGACCCGGATCCTCTCGCCGGGGGGCGGAAGTTCCGTGTTGTTCGTGTAGCTCGTGTCGTCTGGTTGGAAACCAAATCGCCCCAGGGTCTGGTTGTCCAGGTCGTTCGGGTCCACGTCGCTGGACAGGAGCCCGACCGTGTTCCATGGCACCGAAGCGTACGGAATGTCCCGGATGTACAAACGATCGCCCCACGTCCAGGAGCCGCTTCCGTCGTCGTCGCGGATCATCGCGGTGACCTCGACGTCGTCGGACGGATCCTCGAACGAGCAGACTCCGAGATCGAAGATCCGGAACGGCACCTTGAAGGTTGTCTGGGGCGACGGATCGCCGAAGTTGTATTCCCAGGCGAACTGAGTGGTGTCGGGCAGGGTCAGGATCTCGTAGTCATGGTTGAAGGCGTCGTTGAAGTTGAACCCGGTGATGTCAGCGCCGATCTCGTTGTCGAGGAAGTAGACCCCCGCCGAGTCCAGGCCGCCGTGCGCCAGGTCGAGCGAGTCGTTCTGGAGAATCTGGAAGATCGAGGCCGGCTTTGTCGCCGAGATGATGCGCGCCATGAACCCGTTGATGATCGGGTAGTCGAAGTCTCCACTCACGTTCGTTCCGGTCGCCAGCGTGTCCCCGGACACGGTGTTGGTGAGTAGCCAGCTCTCATCGGGCAGGAAGTTCACCTGGTAGAGCGTGTCCGCCGAGATCACATTCTGATCCAGCTGCTCTACCACGACCTGGTGACCCACATGGTCGCCCGAGATCTGGGTGGCGTTGACCGTGAACACCGCGTTGCTGCTCTTGGGGATGGCCGTGACGACTTTTCCCGGGCTTGGAACCTGGTCCGGGTTCGCTTGAATCGAGCTCTCGAGCACCTCCGCGATGTGGCCGACCTGGTTCGCCCCGATGAAGAAGGGCTCCGCGTTCAGGACGTCGTAGGAGTACGCCGTGACCGCATAGTAGTAGGGATGATTGTTGATGAGCCGGCCCTTGGTGTACGCGTCCTGCGTCATGTCCAGCGAGAACTGGAGTCCCGAGTTCTCCCCGGCCATGACGATAAGACGTTGGGTGCCTGCATCACCCAGGATGTCTGAGTAGATGGTGCTAACGGAGTCGTCCAGGTCATAGGTCGCGATCACAATCGGGTCCGTCGTTGGATTGCCGGTTATCTGGGTACATCCTGCACACGCCAGCTGCCAGACACGAATCCCCTCGAAATGGAAGTCCTGCCCCAGCTCCGGACTGGCCGAGCTCGTTCCGACCGGCTCGGAGCCCCAGACCAGCCGGATGGCCCGATCCAGCGGATGCACGAACACGCTGGGGGGCGGCGGGGGCGACGGAATCTTGAAATTCAGGTCGAAGACTTCCTGCGCCGCCGCGTCCTCGCTCCGGAGCTTCGCGATGGAATCGAGGTTGTTCGCTCCCTGGGCCACGATGACGGCGCAGACGACCTCCTGCGTGTCGCCGGGGGCCATGAAGAAGGGACCGGAGCTGAGCTGCATGCGCCGGTCGTCGCCGCTGGCGTCGAGCCACCCCGTTTGGGTCACCGGATCGCCCGGGAACTGGAACGTGGTGATCGGCTGCAACGGATCGTCGTTGATGTGAAGCGGCGCGCCGTCCCGCTGGAGACCCAGCATCAAGTTGTAGCCCTGCGTGGCGTCGGTCGGGTCTTCGCCGTTGATGTACTTGTTGAACGACGTCATCCCCAGCGTGTCCGTCACGCCGGGGCTCACCTGCACGGTCGGGCCCTTGAAGAAGTCGAACCCGAGCGCCGGTGGGGAGCCGCCATAGACCGCGTCGTTGCTGGTCTCGTTGTAGACGTAGCCGAGACTCAACGTGGTGTCGCAGCCGACGAGATCGTCGGACGCGTCACCGAGATCCGGATCGGCCCAGATCGACACGTAGGCGTTGTTGAGCTGGTTCGCGCCCTTGTTGATGAGCCGGAACTTGAGGAAGATGATGTCCCCGAGGGCTCCCTGGCGCTTGTACGCGAACGTCGTCTGCTGGATCTCGAGCCCGAGCGGCTCGGTCCGGCCGGCGCTGCCGTTCGTGTGGCGGGATGCCTGCGCGTCGTTGTACACGCTCCAGATCGTCGCGTCGCCGAGAACCACGGGGTTCCCCAGGGTGTCGAGCGGCGCTCCCTGCCCGCTCGGAGGAGGAGCAGACGGCCAGTTCAGGAAGTCGGAGCTGCTCGTGTTCCCGGCCTCCAGCCGATAGTTCCGGAACGACTGGTTGTCGACCTGGAAGGTCCCGTTGTACATGGGGCCGGGCGCGAATTCCTGGGAGTATTCGGCCACGCAGGTCCGGACTTGTCCGTTGACCTCGGCTCCGACCCAGATCCCCGCCGCGAACAGCGCCGTTTTGGTCGTTCCGTTCGGGAACCTCAATCCGGGCTGCGACGTGGAGAGATCCCACCCGAACGAGCCGTGGTTCGTGACGAACATGTCCAGGTTGTTGACGTTCATCCGGTCGTCGTTGTCCAGGCTCTTGGCCGCCTTCCGGGCCAGACTCTTGGATCCCGACGCGGTCCCGCCGCCGCTCTTCATGGCCGCGATCGCGGGATGGCCCGCGACGAGCCCGAGGACCAGCGCCACGGCCGCCATCCTCACCTTCTGTTGCATGCTTCGTCCCCTCCTTGGACGTCCAGCGGTTGCCGTGGTCATCGCTAGAAGCTCAGCTTGGCGCCAAACCGCACCTGGCGTGGATTGCCGAAGTAGTCCGGGTTCAGCTCGGCCGCGTGATAGAGCTCTTGCGCCTCGGGTGTGGCGAACGCGTTCTGTCCGGCATCGGTATTCAGGTAGTTCGTGCTCTCCGCGCTGCCTGTCGCGCTATAGACGGCGTACACGTTCTTCCGATTGGTGACGTTCTTCACCAGCACGTAGGCTTCGAGGCTCTGCCTCTGGCCGATGCTCAATGCCTTGCTCGCCCTGAGATCCACGGATGCCGTCCACGGCCCGTACCGCGAGTTGATCTCGCCGGTGGGCGTCGGGAAGACCGCGCCGAGCGTGACCGCGTTGTAGACCTTGGTCGGGGTGTAGGGCGTTCCGCTCGCGGTGTTGAAGAGCACGTTGATGCCGCTGTTCTCGAGCCACTTGGACCCGCCCCAGGTCGGGCCTTCGCCCGAACCAAACCGGTAGTCGAAGTTGAGCGTGAACCGATGGCGCTGGTCGAACGAGAGTGGGGTCGCGATCTTCGGTGGCTCCTGTGCGGTCCAGGCGATCGTGCGCTGCGACTGCGAGATCGACCCGGTGCCGCGTGCCCATGAGAGGCTGTATGCCGCGTTCATCGAGACGTGCCCCGTCCGGCGCATCGTGTACGCCAGATCGAGACCCTTGATCGTTGCGAAGTCCGTGTTCCGGTAAGAGGAGAACGCGTTCGGCGACGATCGGATCGTGACGATCTCGACCAGGTCCTTCACGTCCTTGTAATAGATCGTGGCGTCGATGCGGGAGCGGTCGTTCGGCGTGTGCTGGATGCCCAGCTCGTACGCCGTCGTCTCTTCCGGCTTCAAGTTCGGGTTGCCGAATCCGACGAAGTAGCCGCCGTTGTTGATCTTGTACTCGAGAAACGCGTAGCTCGCGTAGAGGTCCTGAAGGTTCGGCTGCTGGAAGAACTGCCCGTAGTTCACGTGGAGCAGCGTCTGGTCGGTGACCGGGAAGCCGATGCCGAGCCGCGGGCTGAGCCGCTGGTACACCTTCGAGTCCTCGAGGTCCTGAGGATCGAGCGTGGTCGGGTTGTTCGTCGTATCCACGCCTCCGAACTCAGGTCCAAGGGGGAGCGTCTCGCTCTTCAGCGCGTGCGTGGCGGGGGTCAGGTAGTCCCAGCGAAGGCCGGCGTTCACGACCAGCCCGAGCTGCTCGTATTTCCCTTGGAAGTACGCCGAAGCGACCTTGGGGTGCTTGGCAGCGTCGAGCGGATCGTCGTAGATGCCGTTACCGTTCAGGTCGCTGAACGCCTCGCCCTCGTCGTAGCTACCGTTACCGTTCTGGTCGGTGAACGTGTCCCCGTCGTTCAGCTCGTTCCCGAGGGCGTCGTAACCGTAGTGATCGACGTCGACCACGTTGTCGGGGTTGCCGTTCTCATCGAACGCCTGCGTCGGCGTGTAGTGGTCGAAATAGCGCAGCGTGTGCCGCTGGTAGTCGCCTCCCATTTTGAGCTGCAATTTCTGGGAAAGCTGATTCGTGTAGTTCGCGGCAAGCCCCCAGTAGGAAGACTTCCGGTGGAGGAGGTCGTTGAACACATGCGATTCGTCCGCAGCCGTCTCCGGATCGTCGCCGTTCCAGAAAAGAGCCAGATCGTCGAACGACGGATTTCCTTCCGGCCGCGCATAACTCCGGAGGTCATCGAAGTAGAGGCCGTCTCCTCGGATGCGCTCGGTCGAGAACATGTTGGCCCGGACCTCGTAGAACGCACGGTTCGAGAGGGTGTGATTCCACGACCCGAACGCCGACCAGTTCTCGTCCTTGTACCGGGGCGAGTGGTCCAGATTGAACCTGTAGGTGTTCAGGTACTGGCGCCAGTCGTCCTTGTTGTAGGTGCCTCCCACACGGACCGTCTTGGTCGGGGAGAGCTTGTAGGCCAGCTTGCCGGCCGTCGCCCAGGATTCGCTGTCGTTGGCCGGGAGGACACCGTTCTCGAAGAGGCCGGGCTGCGACGAAAGGAACAGCTCGTCCGTGATGAAGCTCGGTTTCCGGTCGTCAACGTCCTGGTGCTCGCCGGAGACGGAGAAGGTGAGGTTCTTGAATTTGGGCGTGATCGGGCCGCCGAGCGAGGCCGCAAGGATCGTGTGATCCCCGCGGCGATCCAGGTAGTCGCCGATCTGGCCCTCGACCGAGCCCGCGTAGCGATCCGTGCCCTCGCGGGTGACCACGTTCACGATGCCCGAGTTGATCCGGCCGTACTCGGCATTGAAGCCCCCGGACTGCACCACGACCTCGTCGATCGCGTCGTTCGCGATCGAGGTCGTCGAGAACCCGGTGAGCGGATCCTGCTGCGAGAACCCATCCACGTAGTAGGCCACCTCGTTGGGGCGGCCGCCGCGAATGATGAGGGTGTTGCTGTTCTGGATCTCGGTTCCGGCGCTGACCTGGTTCAGGTTGTTGAGGTTGAACGACACCACGCCGGCCTGCTGAGCCACAGCCTCCTGGTAACCCCGCAGGGGCTGCTGCTTGATCTCGTCACCGCTCAGGAACTTGGTGGTGGTGGTGACGTCCCTCTGGATAAGGGGACGTTCCCCCCGGACCTGCACCTCGGCCACGTCTTTGAGGACGGTCGACGTCAGGTTGAAGTCGGCCTTGGCGCTGAAGTCGGGGAACACCTCCAGCCCCTCCCGAACCTGCGGGATGTAGCCGAGAAGGGCGACCTTGAGGGTGTACTTGCCTGGAAGAAGATTGATGATGAAGTAGTGCCCTTGGGCGTCGGTCGTCGCTCCCCGCTTGATCTCGGGGATCGTGACCGTGGCGAGACTGATCGGCTCGCCCGTGGCCGCGTCACGGATGGTGCCGGTGATGCCACCGGTCGTCCCGGCGCGGGCCGTCCCCATAGAAACGAAAAGGGCGCAGCCCACGATCAAAACCGTGGCTACGCCAAGCCTGCGGCGCGCGCGAAGTCGCGTCATGACTGGCCCTCCCCTCCACGAATGTGGAACGCCTTCCGAAGGGTCACTCGATCCCTGAGTGTCGTTCGCCATCCACCCCCTGCTTCCCCACCGGCAGCCGACATGGTCGGCTCCAACCCTCACACGCTCCGGGTATCCCCTTTTGAGGCCTATCCACGATTTACCGGCTTATTGAACCTCCTGCGACTGAGTGTGGGTGCCCACCGGCGGCGCTCTGGGGAGCGCCGCAACACCATGCCCTGCGGTCAGTAAAATTCCAGACTTCAACCTCTGTCAACATATTTTCACAAAAAAGGGCCGCCCGGCGGAATTTCGCCGGGCGGCCTTGCTGCCTTCCGAAGCGGCACCGCCGCCTCGGCCCGTCTCGAGAAGTGGTACGTCGCGGAAGCCCGCGTGGCCGGCGTCGCCGGGTCGCCGGACAGGATCCAGCCACCGGAAAGCGGGAACGCCTGGTTCAGCGTCACGTCGAAGTCCAGGTTGTTCCAACGGACTCCGGCGCCGAGGTTGAAGTCGAAGTCCGAGAACTTCTCCTTCGTTGTGGAGGCGAACGCGTCGAAGTCCGTCTCCTCGTCCTTCGTGCTCGTCATGGACTGGGTCGCGCCCATGCGGATCTTGAGCCAGCTCGTCGCCTCGGTCTCGAGCGACGCGAAGAAGAGCGGCGCCATGGTCGTTTTGAACTCGGTGTTCCTGACGTCTCCGTTCACGGCACCATCGTTCTGGTCCTGGCGCTCGAACTTGGCCTGCGACATCCAGCCGGCCACTCCGAAGATGAGCAGGTTGTTGTCGTTCACCCGCATGTTGTGCGAGAGCCCGACGCCGTAGTTCTTGTAGGTCTCGTCGACCTTGCGGTCTTCGATACCCACACCCAGGTTCGACACCGTGTAGCTCAGGTCATCGTTCACGTACCAGAACGCCGGATACCATGTCGCCCGGTCGCCCTGATTCATGACGCCGCGGATGAGCACCGCGTAGGACAGATTGCCGTTGTCCGTCCACGACTCGCCGGCGACGCCAGCGTCCGTGCGATTGCGGTCGAGGCTGTAGTTGCGGAACGTGACCGCGCCCTCGACCCGGTTGTCGTTCGACATGTGGAGCGTGATGCCCGGGGTGACGCCCCAGGTGTTCAGCTCGATGGGACCCCGAAAATCGAGGCCATCGCGGATGGCGTTCTCGGCGAAGGCGAGGCCGAACGGATACGGATCGTCCGGCGCGAAGCCGGAGCCGTGAGCCTCATAGTGCGTCGGGCCCGCGTTGTCGTCGAACTCGAACGACGAGTTCGTGACGTCGAAGCGGAGCGCGAGATCCATCTTGCTGAAGCCCTTGCCCCAGATCACGTCCCACTGCGAGTGGGTCAGGTTGCTCGGGAAGCTCGTGTTCAGCGACGTCTGCTTCATCTGGAAGGCCAGCGCGCCGAACGACGGGAAGTTCTTGATGAGGGTGAGGCTCTGATCGTTGAAGCTGACCGGGTCCACGTCGCCGCCCGGGTTGTTGCCCAGCTCGGCGAGGACGAGGTTGTTCTGGCGAACCACCGACGACGGGTACGGATAGATGTTCACGTAGTCGTCGGTGAACTGGCTGAGGTAAGGCACCGAGCCCAAACCCATCCCCTCGACTCGCGAAAGCGAAGCCTCGCTCACGCCCGCCATCAGGACGAGCAGAGCGACCACACATGCCACTGCAATCAGCTTGCGCTGAAACATACCGGTTTGGCCTCCATGGTTTCGGACCCTGGCCCATCCAGGGTCAGCGCCCGGGCCGCGCGCTGTCGATGTTCGGCTGTCGGCCCGGGAAGATCCGGAAGAGCATTCCCAGCTCGTGAGGACCTTCCGCTCGCCACCCCCTTTCGGTTCAAGTCGTGCTGCCACGTCTTGGACAAGACCAAGTCGCCCAACTCTTTCGCTATCGGACAACCGCTTCGGATTACGTCGAGCGGGACCATAGGCACCCACTTCCGGCGGTGTCAAATCCTAATTTGCGATAAAGCCCATAATTGGTGTCTGGATAATGACTTGCGATTGGATATCGAGGACAAAAAGAGATGGAACGGATGGCCCGAGCGATGGATTACTGGGTCTTGCTGCTCCGCGTCTCGTCCAGCTCGTATCGACCGAAGCCGTCTCGATCCACGAAGAAGAAGGTGATGCGCGCTCGGTAGTAGTACCAGATCTCTTCCGGCGGACCCTCGAACCGGAAGGGGTTCCGGACGACCTCGTCGGGCTGTCCGTACTTGATGTAGATGCGCCCCATGTCGGTCTTCCAGCCCTGCGTGCCGGCCGTAAAGTGCTGATTGGCGTAGGCTACCCGCTTGTAGAACTCCTCCTGGGCCTCGTTCTGGGGTGTGTCGGGGCTCGGGTCCCGGGCCCTCCAGAAGGACTGCCAGAAGGTGAGCTTCTCCTCGGGCGTCTTGAGCCGGTCCATGTCCTTCAGCTCGTCGTCGGTCGCGATGTAGCGGAGGATCTCGAGGTGAGACCTGGGGTCCATGGCCACCGCGGCCAGGGTCTGCTCCACCACGAACGATTTCTCGCGGCGGATCGGAACCGCCTTCTTGCCTCGCTGAGGAGCCGTGACCGGGCTCACGAGGTCCATCACCACCCGATACGACCCGGGCTCGAGCGGGCCGAGGATCATGTGGATCAGGAAGGGAGTCCTCCCCCCCCGCCGGGTCACCGCCGTATCTCCGGAGGCGATGGTGCTCTGGAGGTCGCTCAGGATCTGGTAGTGGAGCCGGTACGTCGAGTCGGGCACGCCGGCCGGGCGGCTGTCCACGACCTCCGCGGTGAACGCGAAATGGGACAGGTTGTCGCCGTAGCGGCGGGAAGGGTTGGGCTCCAGCACGGGCGTTCCGGCCGCGAGCGCGGCGGCCGAGGAGGTCGAATCCATCGCGAAGATCCCGAGGGAGAGGTCCGTGAACCAGATCGGGCCGGCCGGTGCCGCCGGGACCTCGAACTCGAACTCCGTGCTCGAGGTGCGCTCGGCCTTGAGATCCGTCAGATCCACCTTGATCCGGTACTTTCCCGCCGGCACGCGGAACGAGACGTGATCGAGGATGTCCTGGCCGCGCTGGATCGTCTCGGCGTAGTGCGTCACGCGCAGATCGCGCGTGGTCGCGTCTCCGGCCATCAGCTTCTTCTTCTGATAGAAGCTGACGCGGATCTCGTAGGAAGCGGCGTAGCCGGTGGGCGTCCGCTCGAAGAGGAGCTCGGTGCGCGCGAGGCGATAGTCGATCCGCACCTCCGGCGCTCCGCTGACGCCGGGCTGGATCGTGGCATCGGTGGAGAACCGCGGACGGACAGCGCTGATCCCGGGCACCGGCCCCTCGGGCTGGCTGGCCGGGCCGGGATTTGGATACTGGCCTAGGGCCTGGGGAGCCCAGGCGATGAGCGCGAGCGCCGCCGCTCGGGCGAGGCGGCTAGCGGAGCACCACGATGCGGCGCGCATCGCTCAGTCCTTGTCCCTTCAACGCCATGAAATAGACCCCGCTCGGCACGGTCCCTTCCGAGCCGTCACGGCCGTCCCAGGCCACCGTTTGGAAACCTCCGGACGTGGAGCCGGTGGGCGGATCGAGCCGGCGCACAAGCCTCCCCCTCGCGTCATGGTTACCTTCAGGCTCCCGGCATCGTTGGTCAGCACCAAGGGAACCGTACCCCTGAGATTTTCGCCGATCTCGAAGCCTGTCCGCGTGGGAACCGCGTAGAACCCCGGACTCGACGGGTCGCCCAGCGGCACGGCACGACCGTAGAGGGCGGAGATCGACGACGGCGGGCCGTGGTCGGACACGACCTCAGGGAACGCGTGGACGGCGGCGGGAACGGCCAGGCCGAGACCCGCGGCGAGCAGGGTGAGGAACAGGCGCGACCGTCGAAAGGAAGTGGAGCCCATGTCTGCCACGACGCTATCACGCGCGCGCGGAAACCCTCAACCTGTAAGTCTTTCCGCTTGTGGGCTCGAGCACCTCTCGGGTACGGTTCCGCCGCCGTGAATCTCCTCGACCGGATCGTCGCGCCGCTGGCCGGCTTCATTCTCGCCGTCATCTCCGCCCTGGGCTACGGCGGGATCGTGCTCTGCATGACCATCGAGAGCGCGTGTATCCCGCTGCCGAGCGAGGTGATCATGCCCTTCTCCGGCTACCTCGTGACCACGGGACGATTCACACTCTGGGGGATCGCCCTCGCGGGAGCGGTGGGGAACGTCTTCGGATCCTGGATCGCCTACTGGCTGGGAATGAAGGGGGGCCGCCCGCTGGCGGAGGTGCTCGCGCGCTGGCGCATCATCCGGATCGAGGAGTACGACCGCGCCGACGGCTGGCTCAAGCGCCACGGGCTCCAGGTCGCGTTCTGGAGTCGGCTCCTCCCGATCGTGCGCACGTTCATCTCGTTTCCTGCCGGGGCGGCCAGGGTGCCCTTCGGCCGATTCACCCTGTACACGTTCCTCGGCTCCTTCCCCTGGGCACTGGGGCTCGGGTACGTGGGCGTCTACTTCGGCAAGAACTGGGAATCCATCCGGAAATACTGGCGGGGGTTCGACCTGGTCATCGTGGTCGGCTTGGTCGTGCTCTTCGGCATCTGGCTCTGGCATCACTTCCGGAGTGAGCCGAATCGCGATGAGGAAAGGCGCGCTTCCGGCGATGCATGAGCCGGGCGCCCGTGGTTTGACGGTCCCGGGAGCCGATGGTACACTCGGCCGCCTTTTGGGGGATCGTCCAGTGGTAGGACACGTGGCTCTGGACCACGGTACAGGGGTTCGAATCCTCTTCCCCCAGCCACAAATGCAAAGGCCGCTCCTCAAACGAGCCGGTTTTCGGGGCGCTATCGTCTAGGGGTCAGGACGGGTGGTTCTCAGCCATCAAACCGGGGTTCGAATCCCCGTAGCGCTACCAATCTCACGCCGCCGGGCGGCGCGATCCGTTTGGATCGCGCTGCTCGCAGCGACAGTCTTCCTCGTGCCCGCCTCCTCGGGTGCGCAGCCGCGAGAATCCGCGCGGCACCCGAAGGGCCTCCCCACCAACGTCGAGCGTGTCGACTCCCTCGCCGGGATCACACAGTACCGGCTCCGGTCGAACGGCATGAACCTCTACCTGTCCCCCAATCACGCGGCGCCAGTCATCACGTTCCTCGTGGTCTACCACGTCGGGTCCCGCAACGAGGCCCCCGGCAACACCGGGTCCGCCCACCTGCTCGAGCACATGCTCTTCAACAAGAGCACGAAGAACTTCGGCAAGGCGAACCACAAGCCGACGTTCCAGGAGGTCCTCTACGGCGTGGGGGCCGATGCCTCCTCCACCAACATGACGACCTGGTACGACCGGATGACCGGCTACTCGACCCTCCCCGCGGAGAAGCTCGATCTCGCAATGCGGATCGAATCCGACCGCATGGCGCGCGCGCTCATCCTCGACGAGGAGCGAAAGCCCGAGATGTCGGTGGTGAGGAACGAGTACGAGATCGGGGAGAACAACCCGTACCGGGCGCTCCAGAAGGCGGTCGTGGCGGCGGCGATCGTGGCGCACCCCTACCACTGGGAAACGATCGGATACCGATCGGACATCGAGGGGGTCTCGACCGAGAAGCTCCGCGAGCACTACCGCGCGTACTTCTGGCCCGACAATTCCGAGGCGATCCTCGTGGGTGACTTCGACCCCATGGAGGCACTGCGCATCTTCGACCGCGAGTTCGGAAAGCTCCCCCGATCCAAGCAGCCGATTCCCCAGGTGATCACGGTGGAGCCGCCGCAGGAAGGCGAGCGGCGGGTGGTCGTACGCCGCCCCGCAGAGATCGGGATCGTGCAGCTCGCGTACCTCCGCCCCGGGTCGCTCGACCATGACTTCATCCCGCTCGACCTCATCTCCACCATCCTCTCCACGGGCGTGAACTCGAAGCTCTATCAGGCGCTCGTCGAGACCAAGCTCGCGACCGACGCGGACACCGGCAACTTCACGCTTCGCGATCCGTTCCCCTTCCTCGCGGTCGCGACCGTGGCGCCCGGCGTGGCGCACGAGAAGGTCGAGGCCGCGATGAAGAAGGCCATCGGCGACCTGGCCGCGAACGGGGTCACGGACGTCGAGCTCGCGCGCGCGAAGAAGCAGCTCGAGGTCTCGGTCGTGCGCTCCCGGGACGGCACGTACCAACTCGCGTCCACCCTCGGTGAAGCCGTCGCCTCGGCCAACTGGAAGTGGTTCGCGACCTACCTCGACTCGATGCAGGTCGTCACTCCGGCCGAGATCAAGCGCGTGGCCGCGCGGTACTTCGTCCCCGAGCACGCCACCGTGGGCTGGTTCGTCCCCGTGACCAAGGCGGCTCCTCCGCGCGCGACCGTCCCGTCCAAGACGAAGCCATCCCGTTCGAAGCGCTCGGGTGCCGGGGGAGCCATCGATCCCGCCGACGCTCCGGCTCGGTTCGGCGACCGGACGCTCCACCGCGTCCTGCACAACGGGATCATGCTGAACGTGGTCGCCAACCACGCGGTGCCGACGGTGGCGCTCTACGGAATCGCCCTGGCCGGCAAGCAGGAGGATCCCGGAAGCGCCGTCCCACAGCTCACCGCCATGATGCTCTCGCGGGGCACCCGGTCCCACGACAAGCGGACGCTTTCGGCCGCGCTCGAGAACGCCGGAGCCGATCTCACGATCGCGGGCGATCTGAGCGAGGCCACGATCGCGGGCTCGGCCCTCTCGCGGGACACGAGGCTCCTCCTCGCGACGCTCGCGGAGGAGCTGCGCGAGCCGGCCTTCCCGCGGGAGGAGCTGGTCAAGGCGAAGAGCGAGCTCCGGGCGGATCTCCTCCGCGGCTACGACAACACGGGACTTCGCGCGCGGGAGAAGCTCTCGCGGCTCGTCTATCCGCCCGGCCACCCCTTCCGCGCGCCGGAGCGGGACGTCATGCTCGCGAGCCTCGATCGAGCGACCTCCGATGACCTGCGCGTCTTCCATCACAACCGGTGGGTCGGGTCGGGGCTCATCCTCTGCGTGGTCGGTGACGTGGACACGTCCCAAGTGGCGGCCTGGGCCGACTCCCTGTTCGGCCCCCTGCCCCGCGGCACGCGCCCCTCCTACGACATACCCCGCGTCCAGGCGAACGCCTCGGAGCGGGGGCTCGAGTCGATGCCCGGCAAGGCGAACGTGGATTTCGTGCTCGGACACGCGAGCGGCATCCGGCGCATGGATCCCGACTGGGAGGCAGCGATCATCGCAAACGCGGCGCTCGGACAGTCCTCGCTCACCTCGCGCATCGGGAAGCGGGTCCGGGATACGGAAGGGCTGAGCTACAACCTCTACTCGCGGCTCTTCTGGTCGGACTACATCGATGGCGTGTGGGCGGTCGACGTGGCGGTCGCCCCCCAGAACACCGCGCACGCGATCCGGTCCACGCGCGAGGAGATCGAGCGCTACGCGAAGGAGGGCATCACCGACGCCGAGGTCGAGACCCAGAAGAGCTTCTTCGCCGGCAACTACCGCGTGCGCCTCGGCACGAACGCCGGCGTGGCCTTCTCGCTCGCCTATGCCGACAAGTACGGCTATGGGCCGCGCTACCTGGACGAGTTCCCCGAGCGCGTGCGGGCGGTGACGCGCGAGCAGGTGAACAAGGTCATCCGCGAGCGGCTGCATCCGGACAAGATGCACCTGATCGTGGCTGGGGATTTCGAGAAGATTCCGGAGTAACCCTCGCCGGGTCTCCGGAGTCCCCTCTGCCGGCGAGTCAGGTGGTCATGACACGATCTCGTCTAGTGCTCGCTGCAGTTACCCTCCTCTGCCTATTTCTGACCTACGCGGAGGCTCAGGCTTCGTACAGCCCCGTCCACCTGCGGCGTTGCGTCGAGGAAGCTGCCACGATCGCTGCCGGAACGGTCGTGTCCATCACGCCCATGCGATCGGGAGAGATCATCTTCTCTGTGGTCGCCATGGACAGCGTTCTGTTTCTGCGCCGCCCCGCCCTGGCAGACTCACATGGCCTCAGCTTTCGATTGTGTGGTGGATCCGTGGACAGCGTGGAGCTGATTTGCTCCGAGAACCCCGAGCTCAGGGTGAGCGAGAGCTACGTCCTATTTCTCCAAGAGGGGCTCGGGACGCCCCGCGACGCTTACACAACCATCGTATTCCTGAACCAGGGATTGTTTCCGGTCTTCGTCGATTCGACATCGCCGGTTGCCGCCGTCCACGATTGGATTCGAAGGCCGATCATCGGTGCTTCCGGGGGTCGAATCATCTCCGTCTCCTGGTTCGAGCCGCCCCAAGGGTCGATTCCCAAGCCTCTCACTGTCGATGCCCTGGCCGAGATCGCTTCCAAGGTTCCACAAGGTGTCCCCGTCATCGAGATCCCGCGTCAAATGGATCCCGGCATACGATTGACGGAGGAGCAATTCCTAGAGGAAGTCCGGCGGCTGATGAAAGAGTGAATCGAGATCGAACCGGCCTAGGCTTCGACGCGCTCCCGGTCGAGGAGTCCTTCCAGCTTGCGCCAGCGCTCGGGGTCTTCTCGCTTCGAGCGGAAGGCGTCGAAGGCGTCGAGGACGAGCGCCTCGAGGCCCTCGCGGAAGACGGCGCGGTCGAAGTTGAGGGCATGCCGCCTGAGGTGCGCCGGGTCGAACCGGAGCCGCGAGAGCTCGGCGAGCGCCTGCTCCAGCCCCTCGTCGGTCTCCTCGTCGAAGAGGATGCCGGTGCCGGGAGCCACCACCTCGGCGGCGCCTCCGCGTCGGAGCGCCACGGCGGGCCTCCCGCAGGCCATCGCCTCGAGCGGCGCGATGCCGAAGTCCTCCTCGTGCGCCTGGATGAGCGCGCGGCATCCTCGGTACGCATCGCGCAGCGCCTCCATCGAGAG
>JAEHDN010000120.1 GCA_016880395.1 Candidatus Eiseniibacteriota bacterium | reverse complement strand
GTCCCTCCCGTGTGTAGAGTGAGCGTGTGAGCCGCGTGATCGAGATCCGGTCCTACAACCTCAAGCCTGGCGCCCGCCCTGAGTTCCATCGGCGGGTGCTCGATCAGGCCATGCCGCTCATGGAGCGATTCCAGGTCGACGTCGTGGCCTTCGGTACGTCGCCGCACGACGAGACGTCGTACTACCTGATCCGCGCCTACGACGACCTCGCGCACCGGGAGGCCAGCCAGGCCGCGCTCTACGGGAGCGCCGATTGGCGGGAGGGCCCGCGCGACGCGATCCTGGCTCTCATCGACACGTACACCTCCGTCATCCTGGAGCTGGAGGACGCCGCGATCGATTCCCTTCGCGCGCGGCCCGCGCTCCGGAAGGGTTAGCGACCCTGCAGGACGTCGCGATCGAGCTGGTGGACCGGCCGGGGGCGCTTGCCGCCATGGGTGAGGCGCTCGGTCGGGCGGGGGTGAGCCTCGAAGGGGGCGGCGTGTTCCTCGCGGGTGGGGTCGGCGTGGCGCATTTCCTGGTCGCCGATGGCGACGCCGCGCGGAGGGCGCTCGACGCGGCGGGGATTCGCGTGACCGCGGTGAACGAGGTGGTCGTGCTCCGGCTCCGGCAGGACGAGCCCGGGCAGCTCGGCAAGATCGCGCGGCGGATGGCGGACGCCGTAGTGAACATCCAGGTCCAGTACAGCGACCACGACCACCAGCTCATCCTCGTCGTGGACGATCTCGCCGCGGGGCGTGCTGTGGCGGAGGCCTGGATGCGCGAGCGAGCCGGGGCCTAGCAGGCGTGGGGAAGTCGAGGCTCGAAGCCTTCAGCGACAGCGTGCTCGCCATCATCATCACGATCATGGTGCTCGAGCTCAGGGTGCCGCGCGGCGATGACCTGGCAGCGCTCGTCCCCGTGATCCCGACGCTCCTGAGCTACGTCCTCAGCTTCATCTACCTCGCCATCTACTGGAACAACCACCACCACATGCTCCACGTCACCCACCGCGTGACGGGAAGCATCCTGTGGGCGAACATGCATCTCCTCTTCTGGCTCTCGCTGATCCCGTTCGCGACGGGATGGATGGGGGAGAACCACTTTGCGCCGGCGACGACCGCCCTCTACGGCGTGCCGCTCCTCATGGCGGCCATCGCCTACTGGATCCTCCAGCGGACGATCCTCAACGCGGAGGGAGAGGATTCGGTCCTGGCTCGTGCCGTGGGAGGCGATCTCAAGGGGAAGGGCTCCATCCTGCTCTACGTCGCGGCCCTCTTCCTGGCGTTCGTGCATCCGGCGATCGCGGGGGGAATCTACGTCTTCGTGGCCCTGATCTGGCTCGTTCCGGACCGGCGCATCGAGCGCGCCCTCGCGGAGCACGAGAGGGCGCGCCGCGGGGCATGAAGAGTGGCCCTCTGGACTGTGAGGTGCGTATGGCCCCTGTGAAGCTCAATCACGTGAAGCCACTGCCGGATTGCGATCCGGAGATCGGCCGCCAGCTCTGGGCCCTGGAGGAAGTGCGCCGCAGGACCCTCGATCTCGTGAAGGGGGTGGGCCAGGCGACCCTCGACTGGGAAGGGTCGGACGGCCACGACAATGCCATCGGGTCCCTCCTCTATCACATCGCTCTGGTCGAGGCGGAATGGACCTTCGTGGACATCCTGGGCCAGGACCTTCCCGCCTCCGTTCAGGTCGACCTACCGTATCCGGCCGAGGATGCGGCCGAAAAGCTGACGCGCGTGCTCGGAGTGGGCCTCGACCAGCACCGGAAGAGGCTCGATCTCAGCCGCCGGCTGCTGCTCGACGAGGTGCGCCCCATGTCGCTCGACGAGTGGCGCCGACCGCGATATCCCGCCGGCCGAACGGATCGACAAGCGACCCCGGAGTGGATCGTCTTCCACCTGATCGAGCACGAGGCTGGCCACGCGTTTCAGATCAGCATGGTGCTGGCGCGCGCCAGGCGTGCCGGCGTGAGCCGATGAGGCTGGGCGGCGCCAGGGCGCTCCAGGTCCTTCTCGGGACCGTCGGAATCATCGCGGTTCTGGCGGGCTCCCCGGTCCCAAGCGCGGGTGGGGATCTGAAGGGGGAATTCAAGGCCCTGTACGAGCGGCAGGCCGAGCTCTTGAAGAAGCGGGACGTCCGGGGCTTCATGGAGTTCAACGCACCCGACTATTCGGTGCGCCTCAAGAACGGGACCACCCTCACGCGCGAGCAGCTCGAGACCGGGATGAGTGACTTCTTCACCTCCGGGAAGCTCGTGCGCCAGATCCGCTTCGGCTACAAGTTGAAGGAAGCGACGGCGCGTGGCGACACGGCCATGGTTCTCGTCGAGCAGAAGGACAAGCGGGTCCAGATCCGACGCGACGGCAAGCCGCACGAGGTCGAGGCCAATGTCATCCATCGAGAGACGTGGGTGCGGACGCCCGAAGGGTGGAGGCGCGTGCTCACCGAGGAAGTAAAGCAGACCCGGTTCACGGTCGACGGCAAGAGCGTCGACTAGTTGGGCCCGCCCGCCCCCGCAGCCGCCGAGGCGATGTAGGCCTCGACCTGACGCCGCAAGACAGGCAGGGCCACCGCGCCGCTCCCGAGGACCGCGTCGTGGAACGCCTTGATGTCGAAGCGGCTCCCCAGACGCGTCTTGGCCTCGTCGCGCAGCTTCAAGATCTCCATCTGCCCGAGCTTGTAGGCGAGCGCCTGCCCGGGCCAGGTGATGTAGCGGTCGACCTCGTTCGCGATGTTGTTCTCGGCCAGGACGCTGTTGTCGGTCATGTAGTCGATCGCCTGTTGCCGGGTCCAGCCCTCCGCGTGGAGCCCGGTGTCCACGACGAGGCGGCACGCCCGCCAGGCATCGAACGAGAGCATTCCGATCCGATCGACGTCGCTCGAGTAGAGACCCATCTCGTCGGCGAGCCGCTCCGCGTAGAGCCCCCATCCCTCGACGAACGCGGTCACGCCCTCGTGCTTGCGGAACTCGGGAATGCCCGTCAGCTCCTGGGCCACGGCGATCTGGAGGTGATGCCCCGGAACCGATTCGTGGAACGCGAGCGCCTCGGCCTCGTAGCGCGGCCGTGTCTCCGGCAAGTACGTGTTGATCATGTACGTGCCCGGTCGCTTTCCGTCCGCCGACGGATGGCGGTAATAGGCGATCGTGGAATGGGGCGCCTCGTGCATCCCCATCACGCGAACCTCGCAGGGCGCCTTCGGCTGGATCTTGCCGAACCACTGCGGCACCGCCGCCTCGGCCCGCGCGAGCGCCTCGCGCGCCTTCGCCTCGATCTCGGCGCCAGTCCGGAAGTGCATCGCGGGGTCCTCACGGAGCCGCCGCTGGATCTCGGCGACGTCGGACGTGCCGAGCGCCTTCGCGCCCAGAGCCGCCAGGTCCCTGCGGAAGGCGGCGACCGCCTCGAGTCCCATGCGGTGGACGTCCTCGGGATCCAGATCGAGGGACGTGTGCACGCGGATCATCTTCCGGTAGCAGTCCACTCCGCCCGGCAGCGCCGCGAGGCCTGCCTTCTCCGGGGGCCGCGCAGCGCGCAGGATCTCGCTCTCGAGCATGTCGCGGTACCGGACGAGACCCGGGAGGAGCGATGACTCGAGGGCTTCGTGGAGATCCGCCGTGAACCGGTCGCGCTCGGACCGGCTCCACGCGGGGTGAACGGCGAGGGCCGGCTTCCACAGGGCGAGGCTCTCGACCGGGCTCGACGTGAGCCGCTCGAGCTGATCGATGGTCTTGAGCACGGCGTCGACCGGAGCCGTCTTCTTCTCGTGGAGCCCGTCGCGCAGATTCGCCACGTGGTCGTTGAGATAGGGGCCCATGGCGCGGACCCGCTTCACGAACGCGGCGGCATCCTTCGGCGTCTCGATCGAGGTGTAGTCGGGAAGGTTCATGAGCTGGACCTGGGGGCCGCCGAGCGGGTCGACGACCCACTGGTCGAATCCACAGGAGAGGTAGGCGAGCTGGCTCCCGACATCCTCGATGAGCGCGTCGCGCGTCAATCGGTCGGATGCGGACAGCCCTTCCGGGGCGATGGCGCGCGCGGAGGCCTCGACGCCCTCGAGCCGATGCACTTCCTTGGCCACCCCGACCGGGCTCAAGTCCTCGAGACGGTCGTCGTACCGCTTGTCTCCGAGACCGGTCGCCGTGGTGGGATTCGCCTGGAGGTATCCCTGCCAGTATCGGTCACAGAGCTTCGCGAGGTCTTGCGAGGGCCCGGCGGCGCCGGAACGGGCGAATGCGGCGGCGGTCATCATGGCGAGCAGGGTAGCGAACAGGACGGGGCGAAGCATCGGACAAACCTCCGGAAAGGCGTGGGGAAGCGGCGCGGCGGAATGATAGCGCCGTTTCGTGAGAAGGGGGAGCGGCGCGTTGACCCCCTGATGGCCCTCGGGCTAGAGTTGGGTATGGACCACGACGCCCAGCTGCGGGATCACGTGCGCAAGCTCATCTTGTGGGAGGACGCGCACGGCGGCTTCGACGCGGCCGTCGAGGGCATCCCGCCCGCCTCCCGGGGCGCCGTTCCGGATGGCTTCCCGCATTCCGCCTGGCAGCTCGTGGAGCACCTGCGGCTCGCACAGGCGGACATCCTCGACTTCTGCAGGAATCCGAAATACGAGGAGGGCACGTTTCCCGACGACTACTGGCCGGCGAGCGCCGCGCCACCGGAGGGAGCGTGGGAGAAGAGCCTCGCGGCATTCCGCAAGGTGCGCGAAGACGTGGTGAGCCTCGTCCTGGATCCCACCATCGATCTCTTCGCCCGCATCCCGCACGGCTCGGGACAGACCTACCTTCGCGAGGCGCTCCTCATCGCCGACCACAACGCGTACCACGTGGGCCAGCTCATCGCGCTCCGGCGCATGCTCGGCGTCTGGAAGTAGCGTGCCGCTCCGAGAGGCGCTCTGGAGGGACGCGGTGTGGGGGCAGTTCGGCGCGGCCATCGACTCCCTCGAGAAGGCCATCGACGCCTGTCCGGATGATCTCTGGGGCGATCGCTCGCGCTTCCCGGAGTACTGGTACGTCGTCTACCACACGCTCTTCTTCCTGGATTACTACTCGTCGGAGAGCGAGGAGGGATACGCCCCGCCCGCGCCCTTCACGCTGGGCGAGCTGGATCCCGCGGGCGTGCTGCCGGAGCGCGTGTACACCAAGGGCGAGATGCGCCGCTTCCTCGAGCACGGCCGCGAGAAGTTGCGCGCGAGGATCGCGGCCATGACGGACGAGCGCGCCGCCGCCCGCTGCGCCTTTCGTGAATTGAGCGAGCTGGAGCATCTCCTCTACAACATGCGTCACGTGCAGCACCACATGGCGCAGCTCAACCTCATCCTGCGTCAGGTCACCGACTCGGCCCCCGACTGGGTCGGGCGGACGAAGCAGCCCCTCGAGGTCACTCCTCCACCAGCTTCTTGAGCCGGTCCAGCGCGGAATCCCACCGATCCGAGACCAGGTCGAGGTAGCGCTTCGCGAGGTCGAGCGGCTCCGGCTCGAGCGTCCACATGCTCTCCCGCCCTCGCCTCGACCCTCGCACCAGCCCGGCGCCGTCCAGAACGCGCAGGTGTTTCGTGATCGCCTGCCGCGTCACGCCCGATCCATCGGTCAGCCGCCGGATCGACTGGGGCCCGTGCTCGGCGAGGCTCGCCACGAGCCGGAGCCGCGTCGGATCGCCCAGCGCGTCGAAGATCGGGGCCGACGCGTCGATCCCGGCGCGCCCCCGCACGGCTCTCACTGACCGGAGCCGAGATAGGCCGCGATGGCCTTCATCTGGGCGGCCCATCCGCCCTCGTTCATCCGGAAGGCCTCGGCACGCCGGGCGAGGGGGATGGAGTCGAAGCCCGACTCCACGACGCGTAAAAGGGTGCCTCCCTGGGCCTCCTCGAGCGTGAACGTGACGAGCGTCATGGGCTCCTTCGAGTAGTCGACGGTCGGATCGATGCCGTACGGATGCCACCGGAACGAGAAGAGCCGCTCGGGCTCCATGGCCTCGATGGCCGCCTCGAAGGTGAGATGCTCGTAGCCAGGGTGGGTGATGCGGCCCCGGATCGTCGTTCCGGGACGGAACGGCTCCGTGAACTCGGCCCGGAACCAGGCGCCAAATTCCTTCGAGTCCGTGAGCGCCCGCCAGACGCGGGAGCGAGGGGCGCGAAGCAGGGCTTCCTTCTCGATGCGATCGGTCGTCGTCGTGGCCATGGGAGTCTCCTTTGTGACGGGGCCGCTCAATGAGCAACCACTTGGTTGCATATTATCGCGGATGGCCCCCCGGGTGCAAGTGGGAAATGCTAGGCTCTTCTCCCATGCTTCCTCCCGTGCCGGAGTCATCGTTCGAGATCGAGCGCGCGGGGGAGACGGACGCGGAGGGAATTCATCGCTGCCTCCGGGCAGCATTCGATTCCTACCGCGTCGATTACACCGACGGAGCCTTTGCGGACACCGTGCCCGCGCCGGAAGGGATCGCGGAGCGGCTCGCGTCCATGGCGCTCTTCGTGGCACGGGCCGGCGGACGGATCGTGGGAACGATCGGCTGCCACGAAACGGGAGGCGGAAGCGGGCACCTGCGCGGCATGGCCGTGCTCCCGCGATGGCAGGGGCGCGGCGTCGCCGATGCGCTCCTCGCCGCCGCCGAGGACGAGCTGCGCCGCGGGGGATGCCGCCGCGTCAACCTTCACACGACGGCGCCTCTCGCGCGCGCGGTGAGGTTCTACGAGGCCCACGGCTTTCGTCGCACGGGCGAGGTGGAGGATTTCTTCGGCATGGAGATCACCGAGTTCGCCAAGGATCTGTGAGCTCGGGGTCGTGCCGCGATCAGGGGGGATCGATATGGCCGTCACCTATTCGTGGGAAGGGCCGCTCCTTCGACTCAAGCTCGAGGGAACGTACGAGCCCGAGGACGTCGTTCGTGAGTTCGAGGCGGCGCTGGCGGACCTGCGCGCCCCGGAGAAGATCGTCCTGCTCGTCGACACGACGCGCTCGGAATCGCTCGGGAGCCGGACGCCCAGCCAGATCCGCCTCGTGGCCGAGGCGCTGAAGCCCCATTCCGATCGTATCGGCGGACGCTGTGCGATCGTGGCCTTCGAGGACGTGCACTTCGGCCTGAGCCGGATGGGGAGTGTCTACAGCGAAGCGGCCGGTGTGGAGAGCGAGGTCTTCCGAAGCGAGGAGGCCGCTCTCGCATGGCTCGGAGTCCTGTCGCGATGAGGCTTCGGGCCGGCCTTGCCGGAGCGCTCCTTCTCGCGATCGCGGGATGCGCATCGACGCACACGGGCGCGAACGACTTCCAGGTCACCAACAAGTCGGACCTCTTCGAGTTTCGCGTCGGCACGATCGATCACTTCACGATGAGCCAGACCTACGCGTGGTGGAATCCGGACAGCGCCGCGGTGGTGCGGCAGGAGTCCGACATCCGGGACGGCGCCGCCTCGGTCGAGATCCGCGACGTGGAGGGCCTCGTCGTCCACTCGAAGAACTTGAATGAAAAGGGAACGGTGACGACCGCGGCGGGCAAGCCCGGCATGTGGTCGGTCAAGATCACGCTCGACAAGGCGACCGGCTCCGTGGACCTCGAGGTACGGGGGAAGTGATCCGTGGCGTCGCCTGAGACCATCGTCATCGGCGCGGGTCAGGCCGGTCTCGCCGCGAGCTACTGTCTGAACGCGCGCGGGATCGAGCACGTGGTGTTCGAGCGCGGCCGAGTCGGCGAGACGTGGCGCTCCGAGCGCTGGGACGGCTTCTATCTGAACACCCCCAACTGGACCCTGCGTCTGCCCGGATTCGAGTATGACGGTCCGGAGCCGGACGCGTTCGCGCCGCTCGCCGAGATCATCGCCGGGCTGGAAGCGTACGCCCGGAGCTTCGCCGCGCCGGTGCGCGAGGGAGTGGAGGTCATGGCCGTGCGTCCGGACCGATCCGGGCTCGTCGTCGAGACGAGCGCGGGCGTCTCGAGGGCGGCCAACGTGATCGCCGCCGCCGGCGCGTATCAGCGACCGACTCCAACGCCCCTCTCCGCCACGATGCCTCCTGGTCTTGCCCAGCTCCACACGAGCGAGTACCGCCGGCCGGGTCAGCTCCCGGAGGGCGCGGTCATGATCGTGGGGAGTGGTCAGTCGGGGTGCCAGATCGCGGAGGAGCTTCTCGCTGCGGGCCGTCGCGTCTATCTCGCCGTCGGTCGCTGTCCGTGGCTGCCGCGGCGCTATCGCGGGCGGGAGCTGATGCACTGGATGGCCGACATCGGCCTCGCCGACGAGACGGTCGACAAGCTTCCATCGCCGGCCGCGCGGCTGCTCTGCAACATTCCCGTGTCGGGGAACGACGGCGGCCATGACTGCAACCCGCGGTGGCTCGCTCGGCGCGGCGCGGTGCTCCTCGGCCGCATCCTGGGCGTGGACGGCTGGACGCTCCGGATCGCATCGGGACTTCCCGAATCGCTCGCGGCCGGAGACGAGTTCGTCGCCGCGTTCCGGAAGCGCGTGGACGACTTCGTCGCGGCGAACGGAATGACCACCGCGGACCCCGAGCCTCCGGATGCGCGGGAGCCCGTGCCCGTGCTCACGGAGCTCGATCTCCGTGAAGCCGGCGTGGGCACGATCCTCTGGGCGAACGGATTCCGCCCGGACTATCGCTGGATCCAGGGGATCGAGATCGACGAGCAGGGATGGCCCGTGCACCGGCGGGGCGTCTCGCCACTGCCCGGCCTCTACTTCGTCGGCATGCACTGGCTCCACAAGCGAAAGTCCGCGCTCCTCTTCGGCGTCGGTGAGGATGCCGCGTATGTGGTGGACCACATCCGCCAGATTTCGTGGCGCGGTCAGGCGCGCTAGACTTGAGGTGAGGCGTGACAGCCCAGTCGCTCGCAAGGGGCTGGCCTCGACCGAATGGGGAGGAACAAAATGGGTCGGACCGCAGCAACGATCGTTCGAATCACGGGTGTCCTTCTGCTGGTGATGGGGCTCTTCGTCTGGATGGGCGGTGGCCCCATGCTGGTTCCGGTGCACATGGTGGTCGGGGTCGCGTTCGTGATCGCCATGTGGGTCGTGGGCTTCCGTGCGATCTCCGCGCGCGTGGCATCGCCGCTGGCGGTGCTCCTGATCGCGTGGGGAGCCATCGTCGTGGCGCTCGGGATGACGCAGGCCCAGATCCTGCAAGGGCCGAATCACGCGGCCATTCAAGGCCTCCACGTGCTGGTGGGCCTGATCGGGATGGGGCTCAGCGAGATGGTCGCGAAAAGGCTGAGGGTCGCGCACGAAGGCGGCGCGCTCGACGCGAGGCCGGCATGACCAGCCCGTTGAGCGGAAGCATGGACCGTGCCCCCGCCGGCAAGGGCGGGGCTCCGTTCCCCACAGCTGCCTAGTAGATTTGACAGCGGATGGCGCAAAACGAGCGAACCACTCAGGACATCATGCATCCAACAAACATGACTTTCTCCGCGACCAGCGAGCCCTCGATAGGGAGCGTTCTGTCCGAGATTGCGGCGATTGCCTCGGAGACCCTGGAACTCCAGGAAGTCTTCGACCGGGTGGCCACCTCGGTCCGGCAGGTCATCCCCTTCGACCACATGGGGGTCATCCGCATTCTGGAGGGGCAGTGGGCCATCAAGCATGCGACCACCCTGAACGCCGGCTGCCCGGCAACCCTCGAGACCGGAAAGCCTGACTTCGGCCGTCCAGAGGGAGCGCCTCCCCACGCTCCCTGCTCGCTCACGATGTGGTCGCCGCGCATGCGCCCCCGGCCGGGCCCCGTCCGGCGGATCGACGATGCCGGGGTGGAGCTGGATCCGAGCTTCGTCGGTGACGCGGAGATTCTGAAGCGGGGGGTTCGCTCGACCCTCTGGGCACCGTTCAAGACTGGGGACGCGTTCGGTGGCGGGGTCTGGATCTCTTCCTTCCACCCCCGGGCATTCAGTGACGAGCACCAGGAAACGCTCCAGCCGATCGCCGCGCTCCTGGGCGCCGCCGTCGAGCACTGGAGGATCTGGGACGCCGAGCAAAGACGGCGGGATCGGCTCGACCAGATCGAGCCGCTGCTCTCGACCCTGGCCACGTCGCTCGACGTGCGCGAGATCTTCGAGCGACTTTCCGCCGGGATGCAGGCGATCCTGCCGCACGACTTCATGGTCCTCACGAACCGGGACAAGACGACGCGCACCATCCGCATCGAGGCCTATGCCGGCGATGCGGATACTCCGCCGCCGCTGCAGCCGGTCGGTCTGACCGAGGCCGAGCTCGGAATGTCGGCGGACTACGAGATCGTCCACGACATCCCCGTCGAGGTCATCCCGAACACCGAGCGCCAGCGCCTCGTCCTGTCCTCGGGGATGCGGTCCTGGCTGCGCGTCCCCGTCTTCCTCTCGGGTGAGGTCAGCGGGGCGCTCAGCTTCTTCCATCGCGAGGCCTCCCGCTTCGGCCGTGAGGACGCGGCGGTCGCCGCTCGCCTGGCCGATCGCATCGCGTTGATGCTCTCGCATCAGAGGCTGGCCGAGGAGGCCAGGACCGCGGCCGAAGCGCGCGAGCGCGCGGAACGGCTCGAGGCCACCGTGGAAACCCTGACCCGGGAGCTGCAAGAACGCGGGCGCGTCGTCGTGGGAGCATCGCCTTCCTGGAAGGAGACGCTCCTCTCCGTCGGCCGGGTGGCCACCTCGGATACGACCGTGCTCATCACGGGAGAATCGGGGACGGGCAAGGAGGTGATCTCCAAGCTCATCCACCAGGGCTCTCCGCGCTCGGAGAAGCCCTTTGTCGCGATCAACTGCGCCGCGCTCCCGGAGCAGCTCCTCGAATCGGAGCTGTTCGGCCACGAGAAGGGGGCGTTCACGGGAGCGATCGCGACGAAGATCGGGCGCATCGAGCAGGCCGCGGGCGGGACGCTCTTCCTCGATGAGATCGCGGAGATGAGCCCGCTCGTGCAGGCGAAATTCCTCCGGGTCCTCGAGGAACGGGAGTTCCAGCGTGTGGGAGGGACGCGGACGCTCAAGGCGGACGTTCGCGTGATCGCGGCGACGAACCGGGATCTCCCCTCCACCATCGCGAAGCAGGCGTTCCGCGAGGACCTCTACTACCGGCTCAACGTCTTCCCGATCCACATCGCGCCGCTTCGGAACCGTCCCGAGGACATCCTCCCGCTCGCCGAGGCATTCCTCGAGGATCTCGGCAGGACGATGGGCCGTCCATCGGCCGGCATCTCACGCGACGCGCGCGAGTGGCTTCTCGCCCATCCATGGCCCGGAAACGTGCGCGAGCTCCGGAACGCGATCGAGCGCGCCATCTTGATGTGCGACGGCGGGCTGATCACGCACGATCACTTCCCGGCCGTGCCGGTTCGAACCATGCCGGCGCCGTCCACCAACGGGAACGGGGCGACGCCTGTCAGCCCCGATGCCCCACCGTCCAATGGCATGAACCTGGACGACGTCGAGCGCGGGCTGGTCGAGAAGGCGCTCGCCGAGTCGAAGGGCAACAAGTCCCGGGCGGCGCGCCTCCTGGGTTTGAGTCGGGCCCAGCTCTACACTCGCCTCGAAAAGCACGGAATCCGCTAGCTCCACCGACCTGACTTGAGGCTGCGCCGACAGCCTGTCGATCAGTCCGCAGATAACCGGCAACGTCGTCCCCACCGCCCCGTCCTCCCTCCCGAGACAACATCCACAGAGCGAAGCGCTTGCGCGCATGTTGTCGCACCGGCCTTCGATGGCACGTTCGTTGATCTTGTCTCCGTTCAGACCGGGGGTGAAGCAGGGTGGCTGCCCCCGCCATCAGAGAAGAGCGACGCCTTGACCGGCGTCGCGTCGGATGTGGAAAGGAGACGGCAATGAAGATCAGAAATGGATGGGCCATCGGCGCGGTCGCTGCTTCCCTCATGCTCTTCGGGTCGGCCGGACCAGCGGCTGCACGCGAGGGGGGCCCCGAGGTGTGGCTCATGGGCGGAGTGCAGGCGCTGAATCAGAACGACACCGCGTTCCCGGACGACTTCATCAACGTTCCCGCCGTCGTGGGTGTCGGATATCCGGTGAGCTCGGTCTTCGCCCTGGAAGGTGAGTTCACCTGGATGATTCCGATCGAGCAAAGCGTGGACATGGGCGGAGGACAGACTGCGGATCGCAAGACGCCGGACATCCTCGCCTATCAGGCGAACGTCCGCGCGGACCTCCCGGTGGGGGGTTCGTTCCGACCGTACCTGGTGGGGGGCGCCGGCGCCATGACCTTCCTCTCGAACACGGACCCGAATCGCACGCCCGCGCTCTCCGAGTCGGAGACGGCATTCGCGGTCAACTTCGGAACCGGATTCTCGTACCGGTTGACGCCCAGCTGGTCGCTTCGGGGCGACCTCCGCGAGCTCGTGGCGTTTCCCAAGAGCGATGCGGCCGGCCTTTCCGCGGCGGGTGACGCGGACGAGGTGTGGACCGAGCGGGGCACGCTGGGCGTGGGATATCACTTCTGACCGAATGAGTCTCTGAGTCTCTGACCGGAGACGGCAAGTCCCTCCCCTGCCGGAGCGCCGGGCGCCTTCATGGGCCCGGCGCTTTTCATGTCGGTCGCGCTCCGGGATCGCTGACCGCGACGCACATGCTCACCTTCGAGCGCGCGGCCTGATCGACAGCCTGTCGATCCAACGACACCGCATGGACACGCGCCGCGATTCGATGACTCTCCCCGAACCGCGGCAAGCCCATCGCACGCAACCCCATCCCGACCAAATTCGACCCGACGACTCGCCTGGCACGCACCTTGAGATAGGAGCGAGCGAGAGGAGGGCACCATGAGTCAAGTGAATGTCGAACGCGTCATCGGCCTGCTCGCGACCGACGAAGGTCTGCGGCGGCAGTTCATGCGAGACCCGCGCGCCGCGCTTCTGGAGATCGTCCGCCGAGGCATGGAGCTGAACGCGAGCGAGCTCTGGTCGCTCGCGTCCCTCGACCCGTGCGATCTGGCTCGCTTCGCGCGAGCGATCGACGCGCGGCTCCAGAAGACCGACCTGCAGGGAGGTGAGTCATGAGGATCAGGATTCTCGCCGTCGCGGCGATCCTCGCGGCGCTGCCGGCAAGCGTCACCGCCGCCGAGCAGGCGCTCACGCTGGATGAGGCCGTGCGGCTCGCGATTCAGAAGAACGAGAGCCTCGCGATCGTGCGCGAGTCGCTCGGCGCGGCGTCGGGAACCCTTCGCAGCGCCAAGGGAGCCTACGACCCGGTCCTCGCCGCGGACGGGACGTGGCAGCGGCTGAAGCAGCCCCTGAACTCGTCCCTGCCGGGCGCGCCCGTGGCGCCCGAGCAAGAGTCATCGGAAGGCGGTCTCTCCCTTCGCCAGCTCCTGCCCACGGGAGGAACGCTCTCCCTGCACGGAAGGGGCGGCCGCGAGACGGATCAGGGCTTCGTGCTCCTCTCACCATCCTACCTGACGCGTGTCGGCGTGGAGTTCCGGCAGCCGCTGCTGCGCGACCTGGGCGTCGACGAGGCTCGGAAGAGCGTGCGCGTCGCGAGGGCCGGACGCGACGCCGCTGCCGCGTCGCTCGAGAGCGCGACCACCGAGACGGTGGCCGCGGTCGAGCGGGCCTACTGGTCGCTCGTGGACGCGAGGCTCGAGGTCGGAGTCGAGGAGCGCGCCGTCCAGCTGGCGCAAGAGCAGCTCACGGAGACCCAGCACCGTGTGGACGCGGGCTCCGTGCCGCGGACGGAGCTGGCGCAGCCAAGGGCGGAGCTCGAGCGGCGGCGCGGGGAGCTCCTTGCGTCGAGCGAGACGCGCTCGCGGAGAGAGAACGATCTCAAGCTCCTGATCCTGGGCGGGGCCGACGATCCGCTGTGGGCTTCGGATCTCGCCCCGGTCGAGGACGCGGAGGTCGCGATCGCCCCGGTGAATGTTCCGGCGGAGATGGAGCGAGCGCTCTCGAGCCGGCCGGAGCTCGTGGTGGCGCAGGCGATCGTGGACCGGCGCCGGGCCGAGACGGCGTTCGCCAAGAACGGCGTTTGGCCGAGCCTGGACGCCGTCCTCTCCTACGACCGGTTCGGGCTCGCGGGATCCGCCCCATCGGCGGCTTCGAGCTCGGTCCCACCCGAGCTCGAGGGCGGCTGGGATCAGTCGCTCGAGACGCTGCGGGACGGCGATTTCAACGCAGCCCGCGTGGCCCTGGAGCTGGAGCTTCCGATCCTGAACCGCACGGCGCGCGGCAACGCGGAGGCCGCGCGTCACGTCGAGCGACAGGCGGAGGCCGACCTGGCGCGCGTCCGGAAAGCGATCCGGGCCGAGGTGCTGGATGCGGCGGCGGGGCTCGAGACGGCGGGGCAGCGGATCGAGGCCGCGCGGGCGGGGCGGGAAGCGGCGGAGGTTCAGCTCTCGGCGGAGCAGGACCGATACGCAACGGGGCTCTCCACCAACTTCCTCGTGCTCACGAGGCAGAACGACCTGTCCCGCGCTCGCCTGGACGAGATCTCGGCCCTCACCGACTACCGGACCGCGCGCACCGAGCTGGCGCGCGCGACGGGGCGGTTGGCCGATCAGTACGGCATCAAGGCCGATGAAACGACTCGATAGAGGAGGTGCTCGCATGAAACGGCGAATGATCATCGTGGTGACGATCCTGGCGGTCTTTCTGGTGACCGTGGGGGTGGTCAAGTTCCTGCAGATCCGGGCGGCGATCGCGGCGGGCGCGTCCTGGCAGCCGCCGCCGGAAGCGGTCACGACCGTGGTGGCGAAGGAGGAGCAATGGGCCACGTCGCTCACGGCGATCGGGAGCGTGGAGGCGGTGCATGGCGTGACCGTGAGCGCCGACCTGCCCGGCATCGTCGAGGCAGTGAACATCGATTCGGGCAGGCGAGTGGCCGCGGGCGACGTGCTCGTGCGGCTGGATACGCATCAGGAGCAGGCCCAGCTCGCGGCGGCGGACGCGCAGCGCGATCTCACGCGGCTCAACCTCGAGCGCGCACGGCAGCTCCTGGACAAGGGAGTCGTGGCGCAAGCCGAGTTCGACCGCATGACGGCGGAGGCGAAGCAGGCCGAGGCCGGCGTCGGCGAGATCCGGGCGACGATCGCGCGGAAGAGGATCCGGGCTCCGTTCTCGGGTGTCCTCGGCATCCGGCAGGTCAATCTCGGCCAGTATCTGAATGGCGGAGACCCCGTCGTGCCGCTCCAGTCGATGGACCCGATCTACGTCAACTTCTCCCTGCCGCAGGGGGATGTTCCCTCCCTTCACCTCGGGGCGGAGGTCGTCGTGTCGGCCGACAGCATCCCCGGCGCTTTTGCCGGCCGTGTCACGGCCGTCAATTCGATCGTCGACCAGGCGACCCGGAACGTCCAGGTCCAGGCGACCTTCCGGAACCCCAGGGGGGTCCTGCGTCCCGGGATGTACGTCCAGGTCCAGGCGAGCCGGGGCACCGCGCAGCGGGTCATCGCGCTGCCGGCTTCGGCGATCAGCTACGCGCCTTACGGCAACTCGGTTTTCGTCGTGGAGCAGCTCAAGGGTCCCAACGGCAAGACCTATCCCGGCGTGTCGCAGCGGTTCGTGAAGCTGGGCCCGGGACGTGGCGACCAGATCGCCATCGTGTCCGGGCTCAAGCCTGGGCAGGAGGTCGTCACCTCCGGCGTGTTCAAGCTCCGTAACGGCGCCGCCGTCTACGTGAACAACAAAGTGCGTCCGTCGAACAATCCCTCGCCGGAGCCGGAGGACAGCTGATGAAATTCACCGATCTCTTCGTCCGACGGCCGGTCCTGGCGATGGTCGTCAATCTCGTCATCCTGATCGCCGGGATCCAGTCGATCCGATCGCTGAGCGTCCGCCAGTACCCACGCAGCGACATCGCGATCGTCACGGTCACGACCGCCTACGTCGGCGCCAACGCCGACCTCGTGCGCGGGTTCATCACGACGCCGCTCGAGCGCGTGATCGCGAGCGCCGATGGCATCGACTACCTCGAGTCGTCGAGCGCCCAGGGCGTGAGCACGATCACGGTGCACCTGAAGCTGAACTACGACACCAACGCCGCGCTCACGCAGATCCAGGCCAAGGTGGCGCAGGTCAGGAACGAGCTGCCTCCCGAGGCGGAGGCTCCGATTATCGACCTGGAGACCGCGGACAATCGGTTCGCGGCGATGTATCTCGGTTTCTCGTCCAAGGACCTCGACCAGAACCAGATCACCGACTATCTGACCCGGGTCGTCCAGCCCAAGCTGAGCGCGATCGAGGGGGTGCAACGCGCCGATATCCTGGGCGGGCGTACGTTCGCGATGAGGGTGTGGCTCAAGCCCGACAAGATGGCGGCCCGCGGGATCTCCCCGTCCGACGTGCACGACGCGCTCGCCGCGAACAACTTCCTCGCGGCCGTGGGCAGTACCAAGGGCTCCATGGTCTCGGTGAACCTGGTCACCAACACGGATCTCCAGACCGCGGATGAGTTTCGCCAGCTCGTGGTCAAGGAGGACAAGGGCACGGTCGTCCGGCTCGGCGACATCGCGGACGTTG
>JAEHDN010000119.1 GCA_016880395.1 Candidatus Eiseniibacteriota bacterium | reverse complement strand
GTGGTGTCGGCGGCCAGCACCAGCTCGCCGTCCACGGTCCGGGCCTTGGCCAGCGCCACCCGCCGGACGTAGTCGCGGGGCGCCTCGCCGGCCCGCACCGACTCGTCGGCGTGGGCCGGGCGGACCTGCAGCGCGAAGCCGAGGGATCCCAGCAGCTCGCGGCGGCGGGGGCTCGAGGAGGCGAGCGTCAGGACCATGTCGGCGCCCCGGCCGCGGCCGGCCTACTCGCCTTCGGGCCGGGCGGGGCCCGAGGCCAGCGCCGGGTTGACCTCGACCTTCGAGGTCTCCCGGAGTTGCTTGAGCCAGGCGGCCTGGACCTGCGACTCCCGCCGGTTGCGGAGGCGGGTGGCCGCGTCGGCCTTCTGGGCCTCGAACTGGGCGGCGTCGGGCTGCTCGCGCTTCTCCACCACCGCCACCACCGGTCCCTGGACCGAGGCGAAGACCGTGGGGAGCGGCTTGCCCACGGTGCCGGCCATGGCGGCGGCGGCCAGCCCGGGGACGCTGCCACAATTGGGATGCGCTGCGGCGGGTCATGTGGGATTATATGGGCATTGTCCGCAGCGACGAGCGCCTCGCCCGCGCCGCCTCCATGGTGGCCGTGCTCCGGGACCAGACCGAGCGCGATTACTGGCGATACCGGCTCGACGCCGATCTGATCGAGCTCAGAAACATCGGCCTGGTGGCCGATCTCATCGTGGCCTGCGCCCGAAGGCGCACCGAATCGCGCGGACTCCACTACAACGTCGATCATCCGCGCGCGAACGACCGTCAGTTCCGTCGCGACACGGTGCTCACCCGGCAGGACGTCCGCTGATGATGACCGATCACGATACCGCCATCCTCGACCTCGCCCAGAAGCACGGGCGGTACCATCCCAATGCGTACCGCTTCACCCTGGACGCCGTGAGCCACGCGGTCCGGCGCGCCCGGGAGATCCGCCACGTGTCAGGCCCCGAGGTTCTCCAGGGGGCGCGCGAGCTGGCGCTCGCCCGGTTCGGACCGCTCGCCAAGACCGTGCTCGAGCAGTGGGGGATCGGCACGACGGAGGATTTCGGCGAGATCGTCTTCCAGATGGTGGAGCAGGGGCTCCTCGGCAAGACGCCCGAGGACAAGCGGAGCGATTTCGCGCGCGGATACGACTTCGACGAGGCCTTCGTGCGCAACTTCGACTGGCTCGACCGCATCGGCGGCGGCCGGCCCTGGATCCTCGAGTAGCCCGCGTGGGTCGCGGCAAGCCCAAGCAGCGGAGTGCTTCCCTCCGCCTCCTCCAGTACCTGAGGCCGTACCGCGGCTACCTGCTGGTGACCGCCGCGCTGATGTTCGGCTTCGCCGTGACGAGCGGGATCTCGATCGGGATGATCTCCCCGTTCGTGAAGATCCTCTTCACCCCGCGGCAGCATGCCGTCGTCGCCGCTCCGGGCTCGCCCGGCGCGGTGCAGGGCCCCTTCCAGCCGGGCGCGTCGGCCACGAGTCCCATTCCCGCGCCCATCGCCGAGGTCACGGGGCTCGGCACGGACGCCCCCGCCTCGGCCGCGCCCGAGGCGTCGGCGGGGAAGGCGACGGGCGTTCCGGCACGCGTGGCCGCCTGGAAGCGGGATCTCAGGACCTGGTTCGAGCACTTCTTCCTGACCGGTGATCCCATCCGATCGCTGACGCGGATCTGTCTCACGCTCCTCGTCGTCTTCTTCCTGAAGAACGTCTTCGACTACCTGCAGAGCGTGCTCACCGTGTACGTGGAGCAGGCCGTGGTCCGCGACTTGCGGAACGAGGTCTACGGCCACCTCCACGAGCTCTCGCTCTCCTTCTTTCACTCGAGGCGGACGGGGGCGCTCCTCTCCCGGCTCACGAACGACATCGCCCTCGTGCGGGGTGCGCTGGCGGCGGGCTTCAGCAACTTCGTGAAGAGCGTTCTCCTCCTGACGGTCTGTCTCTTCTGGATCTTCTGGACCTCCTGGCGGCTCGCGCTCGTGTCGTTCCTCGTGGTCCCGCCCTCGGTGTTCCTGATCGTCTGGCTGGGGAAGAAGCTCCGGCGTCGGAGCACGATCACGCAGGAGCGGATGGCCGATCTCAACTCGATCCTCCAGGAGACGTTGACGGGGATCCGCGTGGTGAAGGCCTTCTCCATGGAGGAGTTCGAGAAGCAGAAGTTCGCACGCGTCGCGCAGGCCTACTTCCGGTCATTCGTGAAGCAACGCCGCCTGGGCGCCCTGGCGGGGCCGCTCTCGGAGACGCTCGGCGTGGTGGCCGCAACCTCGGTCCTCTGGTACGGCGGCCACGAGATCCTGCTCCAGCGCGCGCTCGAGCCGCAGCAGTTCTTCATCTTCCTCTTTGCGATGCTGCAGCTCATGAGCCCGCTCAAGTCGCTGAGCAACGTGAACGCGACGATCCAGGAGGGGCTCGCGGCCGCGGTGCGCATCTTCAGGCTCCTCGACACCAAGCCGACCGTGGTGAGCCGTCCCGGAGCGCGGATGGCGCAGGGAATCCACGAGGGGATCGAGTTCGACCACGTGTCCTTCCGGTACGGCGCGGGGGGCGACGTGCTCCACGACGTCGCGTTCCAGGTGCGGGCGGGCGAGGTCGTGGCGCTGGTGGG
The DNA here is from genome assembly GCA_016880395.1 of Candidatus Eiseniibacteriota bacterium. Classification (GTDB taxonomy): domain Bacteria; phylum Eisenbacteria; class RBG-16-71-46; order SZUA-252; family SZUA-252; genus WS-9. Next base: position 1,998 of record JAEHDN010000119.1, on the reverse strand, counting down.
CCCGAGCGGTGCGGGGAAGTCGACGCTCGCGGATCTCGTGGCGCGCTTCTACGACCCGACCGAGGGATGCATCCGGCTCGACGGGAAGGATCTCCGCGACTACGACATCGCCTCGCACCGTCGCCAGATGGGCGTTGTGACGCAGGAGTCGATCCTCTTCAACGACACGGTCTGGAACAACATTGCGTACGGCGCGCCCGACGCCGACGAAGAGGTCGTCCGCCGCGCCGCGCGCGCCGCGAACGCCGAGCGCTTCATCCTCGACATGCCCCAAGGCTACCAGACCCCGATCGGCGACCGCGGCGTGCTCCTCTCCGGAGGGGAGCGGCAGCGGATCGCGATCGCGCGCGCCATCTTCAAGAATCCGCCTCTGCTCCTCCTGGACGAGGCGACGTCGAGCCTCGACTCGCAGTCGGAGCTCCTCGTGCAGGAGGCGCTCGACGCGCTCTTCGCCGGCCGCACCGCGTTCGTGATCGCGCACCGGCTCTCCACGATCCAGCGGGCGGACCGGATCTTCGTGCTCGACCAGGGCCGCATCGTCCAGACCGGAACCCACCGCGAGCTGGTCGCAGTGCCGGGGCTGTACCAGAAGCTCCACCGGCTCCAGTTCCGCCTCGCCGACGCCGGCCTGGTGGCTCAGAACCGGGCGGGCTGATCCGCGCATGTCCCGCGGACCGGTCGCGGTCGTCCGGTTCTCCTCGCTGGGGGACGTGCTCCTCGCCGCGCACGTGCCCTCGTTCCTGAAGCGGGCGATCCCCGATGCCGCCACCCTCTTCGTCACCAAGGGCCGCTACGCGACGGTCCTCGCGGGCCATCCCGATCTCGACGGTCTTCTCCTCCTCGACGACGGCTCGAGCGCCGATGACGCCGTGCGCGCGGACGACGCCTGGACCGGTCCGCCGATCCTGGCCCGCGGCGCGCTGCCGGACCTCGCCGCGGGGCTCCGCGCGGCCGGCGCGGATACGGTGATGGATCTCCACGGGAACCTCCGCTCGGCCGCGCTCCGACGGGCGGTCGGCGGGGCGCGGGTCGTGCGCGCTCCCAAGCACGGCTTGAGGCGCCGGCTCATGGTCCATGCGAAGTGGATCCACACGCGCCCGGTGCCGCCGCTCCTCCGCTCCTACCGCTCCCTCGCGGGGCTTCCTCCGGACGCGTCCCTTCGGCCCTGGCTCCGCGATGCCATCACGGCCGAAGACCGGGCGAGAGCTGCCGACGCGCGGAGCAGCCTCGCTCCGGGTGGCTTCGCGGTGTACGGCGTCGGAGCGAGGTGGGCGACGAAGCGCTGGCCGCTCCGCCACTTCGTCGCGCTGGCCCGCGCGGTCGAGCGCGAGGCCGGGCTCGCGCCCCGCTTCGCGCTCACCCCCGGGGAGCCCGGGACCGAAGCCGCGCTCGACGCGCTCCTCGGCGCCGGCTTCGCGCACGAGGCGGTGACGCTCGATCTGCGCGCGCTCGCCGCTCTCGCGTCGGACGCGGCGGTCCTGGTCTCCAATGACTCCGCCGTGCTTCACCTCGGGCCGGCGCTCGGCGTTCCCGCGTTCGGGCTCTTCGGGAGCACGGTGCCCGCGTTCGGCTTCGCGCGCCAGGGGCCGCGTGACGCGGTCGGCGAGATCCCGCTCCCGTGCCGACCCTGCGGCGTACACGGGCGGGACCGCTGCCCGCTCGGCCACCACGCGTGCATGGAATCGCTCACGCCGGAGATCGCGCTCGACACGCTCCGTCCGCTCCTCGCGACGGTCGCCGCCGCGTGAGTCGGGTCCTTCTCACCGACATCGACCCGGAGGCACTCCAGAAGGCGGTGGAGGCCGAGGTCGGCGCCGCGATCCCGTGGGCGGATCCCGAGGATCCCGATCTCCGCGAAGTCGACGTGTGGTTCTGCGCCGGGCCGCCGCCCGGCCGCATCCTCACGCTTCCGAACCTCCGGTGGATCCACAGCGGGTGGGCCGGCGTGGAGGGCTGGTTCCGCCGCCCCGAATGGCGCGACGGCGTCCCCCTCACGCG
>JAEHDN010000118.1 GCA_016880395.1 Candidatus Eiseniibacteriota bacterium | reverse complement strand
GGGACGCGTGCTCCTCGTTGCGGCGATGCTCTTCGCGGCCGCGCTTCTCGCGACGCTGCCTCCGGCCCGCCGCGCCTCCCGCATTCCACCGCGCGAGGCGATGAACCGTGTCTGAGCCCGGGGCGGCGGGGCGTGGCGGCGTGGCGTCGCGCTGGCGCCGCACCTCGGCCATCGCGGTGGCGCTCCTGACCGCCTGTGTGTGCGGTGCGGCGCGCGCGCCGTTCGATCCATTGAACGCGCGGGACGCGACCACCTTCCCGCGCGCGCACGGCGCCCACCCAGGCTCGCCGCTCGAGTGGTGGTACCTCACCGGGATCCTGCGCGACGACTCGGGCTACCGCCTGGGATTCCAGCTCACCTTCTTCCGCGCACGCATCGACGCGGCCGGCGGCATCGCGGGGGCTCTCGGCCCGGCGCGAGGCTCCGCCTGGAGGCCGGGCGACCTCTACTTCGCCCACTACGCGATCTCGGACCTCACGTCCCGCTACTACCGGTTCGACGAGCGGGTCGGACGCACGTCCGTGGCCCAGGCGGGCGCGGACAGCACCGACCTCGGCGTTTGGATCCGCGACTGGTCGCTTCGCCGCCTCCCGAGCGGCGCGTTCCGGCTCCACGCGTCGGGCGATCTCGGAGAGCTGTCGCTCGACCTCGATCCGAGCCGGCCGGAGCCGGTCGCGTGGGGACCTCAGTACTTCTCGGCCAAGAACGCCGCCGGGACCTCTTTCTCCCGCTACCACAGCGATCCGCGCATGCGGGCGCGCGGACAGGTCGCGCCGCCTGGGGGACTCCCCCGGCGCGTGCGCGGCACGGTCTGGTACGACCACGAGTGGAGCGGCGGCGCGTACGACTCCACGCTCGCGGGCTGGGATTGGTTCGGGCTGCGTCTCGAGGACGGCCGGTCCGTCATGCTCTATCGCATGCGCGACCGCATCGGCGAGACGACCTATCTCTTCGGCGGCATCGTGGACCGCCAGGGACGCGTGCGCGCGTTCCACGGCAGCGAGGTGACGATGGACGCGCTCCGAACCTGGACGAGCCCCAGGACCGGGGCTCGCTATCCGGTCGCGTGGAAGATCGCGATCCATCCGCCGCAGGAGCCGCCGCTCCGCATCCAGGTCTCGGCCGCGCTCAGCGACCAGGAGCTGGACACCCAGCGGAGCACGCGGGTCGCCTATTGGGAGGGCTACGTCGAAGGGAAGGAAGAGGAGCGGGATCCCGACCAGAAGGTCGAGGGCTACATGGAGCTGACCGGCTACGCCGGGGGCGGTATCCCCGGTGGGGGGACGGGCGCGGCGAAGCGCTAGAGAGCGCCGTGCTCCAGGAGCGCGCCCGCTCCGGACGCTAGTAGCGCGGCACGGTCGGGTCGATCAGCTCGGACCAGGCCTCGATCCCCCCGGTCAAGCTGCGAACCTTGCGGAACCCGTGCTCCCAGAGCCGCAGACATCCGTCCACGCTCCGGTCACCGTGGTGGCAGTAGACGATCACCTCGCTCCGTGGATCCAGCTCCTCGACCCGCGCTTCCAGCTCGGTCAGAGGGATGTGGATCGCTCCCTCGAGGTGCGCCTGCTCCCATTCCCAGTCCTCGCGGACGTCGAGGAGGATGGGGTCCTCCCCCGCCTCGATCATCTCGTGCACGAGCTCCGGCGAGATCTCGAATTCCAGGAAGTGATCCCGCACGGAGGGAATCTTCTCAGCGCCGATCGAGCGCGCCGCGAATGCGGCGGCCGAGCGCGGTCAGGTAGAGGAGCCAGAGGAGGATGGTCACCACGTAGGCGATGATGGCGTAGGTCATCGGACGCGAGCCTCCAAGAATGCGGAGTCGGCGGTGGCGTGCCCCTCGCGGGATCTGGCCTCGCGGATCCACTCGAGCCGTAGCCTCCGTTCGAACGTCGCGAGATAGAAGACGAACCAGGCGGCCATGCCGACGAGGAGCACCTGACGCATGTCCGGGGACATCGTGACGTTCTTCGGGTGGAGCGAGCCGCGCCACCACTCGACGGACTTCCAGACCACCGGGAGGTTCGCGAAGAAGACGATCCCCATGATGGCCGAGATGGTGCGCTTCGAGCCCGACTTGAGCGAGCTGCGGATCACCTGATAGCCCGCGTAGAGGATCCAGAGGATCAGGAACGTGGTGAGCCGCGGCTCCCAGGTCCACCAGGTGTTCCAGGCGGAGCGGGCCCAGAGCGGTCCCGTGATCATGACGACGGTGGCGAACACGAGGCCGACCTCGCACGACGCCGCGCCGATCGCGTCCCAGATCCACTGCTTCGTGGAGAGGTAGGCGATCCCGGCCGCAAAGGTCACGCCGAAGGCGAGGAGCGTCACGATCGCGCTCGGCACGTGGACGTAGACGATCTTCTGGACCGGACCCATGATCGCTTCCACCGGAGCGCGGACCACGAGCCAGAACGAGCACAGCACGAGCGCGATCGCCGCGATCCAGAGCCAGCGCGCGCCCCGGCTCCACCAGACCGGAATCTCTGTCGTCATTCCGCCGCCTCCTGAACCGCCTCGTAGAGCCACGCCGCCAGGGCGAGGCCGAGCACGTCCATGACCGCCATCACCTTCACCCAGTCCTTCACCTCGTCCACCGGCGCCCCGCCCCAGTACGCGTGTGTCAGCTTGACCGCGCCGATCCAGAGGGGAACCAGGGAAGGAAACAGGAGAACCGAGAGGAGAAGCTCCCGGGCCTGGAGTCCCCGGGCCAGGGCGGCGAAGAGCGTTCCCCACGCACTATATCCGATGAGCGCCAGGGCGGCAACGCCGAGCACGCCCGGGAGCGCCCTGAGCGTGCCCACGTCGAAGAAGACCGCCGTGAGCGGCAGGAGCAGGAGGAAGACCGCCGCGAGGAGCGCGAAGTTGGCGAGCGTCTTCCCGATGTAGAGGGAGAAGGGATCGGCGCCGCTCAGCCGGAGCGCGTCCCCCGCTCCCGACTCCCCCTCCAGCTCGAGCGAGCGGGTGAGCCCGAGCACGCCGGCGAAGAAGAGGGCAGCCCAGACCGTGGCGGCCGCCTCGCGCGCCGGCTGGGCGAAGATGGGGCCGAACGCCACGCTCAGGATCAGGACGAGCGACGCGCTGAAGAGACCGAGCGTCGCGAGGAACTTCGCGTCCCGCACGAAGAGCTTCAAGTCCTTGCGCATGACGACGAGGAAGATCACGCAGCCTCCTGAGCGCGGCCGTTCGCGAGCCGCACCGTGCGCGTGATCACGCCTTCGCCTCGCTCCTTGTCGTGGGCGATCAGGAGCGTGGCGCGGCCGCGCGCCTTCCCCTCGGTCAGCACGTCGTTCACCGCCGCGACCCCGGCGTCGTCGAGTCCCGCGTAGGGCTCATCGAAGATCAGAACCTCGGGATCGTTGAGGAGCGAGCGGCAGAGCACGACGCGCTGCAGCATGCCGCGGGAGAAGTGCGCGATCGGGCGGTCCGCCGCGTAACCGAGGCCGAATCGCTCGAGGAGCGCCCGGGCGCGCCGGCGCCCGTCCCGCACGCCCGATAGCCGCGCGAAGAACTCGAGGTTCTCGACCGGGGTGAGCGCGAGATAGAGGAGCGGGGCGTGGCTCGCGAATCCGATGGCTCGGCGCACCTGCGTGCGCCGCTCCGAGACCGGAACGTCGTCCATCGTGACCTGGCCCTCGTCGGGCGGGAGGAGCGTCGAGATGATCCGCGCGAGGGTCGTCTTGCCGGACCCGTTCGCGCCCGACAGGAGCACCACGTGCCCCGGTTCGAGCGTGATCGAGACGCCGGAGAGGACGGGCCTGTCGTCGAAGCGCTTGTGGACGGCTTCGGCCCGGAGAATCACCGCGAGGGGATCAGCGGGTTCCGGACGTGGCTCGGTCCGACAGGATCAGCTCGAGGCGGCGCTTCAGATTGCCGCGGACGAGATCGTGGCTCTCGCGCGTGAACTCGCCGCGCTCGAGGCCGCGGTCGAGCGCCTCGATGAGATAGAGGTAGACGGTCGGGAGATCGTCGTCGCCGTTGGAGGACGCTCCCGGCGCGGGCGCGCGCATCGTGGCAACGGGCACCGGCTCGCGCGCGGGGTGGCCGTCCTGGCCGTGCTCCTCGCGCGGCGCGTGCACGCGGGCATGCGCCTGGGCCGGGGTCTCGCCGTGCCGTCCGCGGCGAGCCGCGAAGATGAGGATGCCCGCGATCACGAACGGAGCCGCGAGCCAGGGATAGATCTTCGGGTTCGACCAGAAGCCCGCGCCGCGGACGCGCATCGTGACCTCCGCGCCGACGGGCAGGTTCCGCGCCTGGTAGATCTCGAACTTCTTGCCCCCCTGATCCCGCGAGCCCGTGTAGGTCAGCGAGCTTCCCTCGAGCTTGAGCCCGGGATCGTTGATCATGATGTCGACCGCGTCCGTCGGGAAGTAGAGGCGGTGCGAGAGATCCATCCGGCCAGAGAGAGGGATCTGATAGCTGAAGCTGAACGGACGCTGTCCCGGCGGGATGGGTCGCTGGCTCGAGAGATCCCTTCCCTGGACCACCACCGAGCCCTCGTCCCCACCCATGCCCGGCTCGAACTTCTCGACCGACGCGGGGAGCCCGAGCCGCACGCCCACGTTCTCCGCGTGGTTGAGCCCGGTGCCGAGGTACGCCGTGTTGCCGTCGTTCTGGAAGATCAGGATCTCGGTGATGTGCAGATGGTCCTCGGCCCGCTCCACCACGATGTGGTGGTTCGTGACCCGGACCGACGCGATGTCGCGCCCCACGTCGTAGATCTGGATGTCCTTCCTCCCGGTTTCCGTCCCCCCGAACTCGATCGGGCCCTCCGTGTAGAAGGCTCCCTCGTATTCGGTCGAGAGGAAGTAGGAGATCGAAGGATCCTTCGCGAGCCCGGTGAACCGGTAGGAGCCGTCCGCTCCGGAGCCGATCGTCTGTCCGGGCAGCTCCTGGTCTCCGCGGACGGGATGGAGGGAGATCGGGATCCCGGAGGTCGGCTTCCGGTCCCCTCCCTTGAGGACATGGCCCTCGATGGTGAGGGCGCGGACCGAGGGGGCGACGAGAGCCAGCAGGGCGAGCGCCAGGACGGCGAGCGGGGCGATGCGCCTCATGGCCGTGCGGCTCCCGCCTTCGGGCGGTGCCCCTTCTTGTACTCCTCGATCATTCGCTCCACGCGATCTCCTCCTTCGAGCACAACGGGACGGCGCTGGCCCTGCGGAACGACCTTCTCCTCCTCCGCGAGCACCTGGAGCACCTCCGCCATGACCTCCTCGCGGAGGCGGCCGTGGTCCTCCGTCGAGATCTTGCCAGAGTCGCGGTCGAAGTCCAGATCGAGGAGCGCGCCGTAAAGGCGGGCCTTGCGTTCCGTGAGCGTGCGCCGTCGCTCCTCGAGCCGCGGCTCGGTCCAGCTCCGCTCGCCTCGATAGAGGACGAGCGGAGCGAGAACGAACGTGAGGACCCCGAGCGTCAAGAGGATCTGGGCCGCGATGATCATGTTCGGTTCACCCCCTCGGGAACATGGAGCCGGGCGCGCTTCCCTGCCGGCGGCCCCGGTTCATTCGCGCAGCCGCTTCAGCTCGGCCTCGACGCGCGCGCGGCGATCGACCTGGTCCTGCTCGGCCGCCGCGGTCAACGGCGCGCCCGCGGTCGCAAGTCCGCCCGGACCCGCCATCGCGCGCCGCTTCACCCATCGCCGCAGCACGAGCGCTGCGAACACGAATCCGATCGCGGTGGCCACGAACGGCGCGATCCAGACGATCAGGTTGAAGCCCTCGGCCTTGGGCGCGCCCAGGATGACCTCGCCGTACTTGGCCACGAGCGCGGCGGTGATCTCCTCCTTGCCCTTCCCCTTCGAGAGCTCGTTGGTGACGTAGCCCTGCATGCTCTTGCCGGTCTCGCAGGTGCAGCCGCTCAGGATCTCGCCGCAGGAGCAGGGACAGATGAGCTGGCTCGTGATCGCGCGGGCGGGATCCTTCCGCCCCGCGGCCGACTCGGTCGCGACGGCGGAGGGAGCGGATGCGGCGAGGATCGCCGGAATCGCGATCAGGGCCGCGAGGAGGCGGACGCCGCGAATGGTGCGCCGGGCGGTCAGGTGACGGATCGAGACGAGTGTCATGATGCGAGCAACTTTTCCTCGGACACGAGCAACTTCTCCTCGCGCCTCAGGCGCATCCGGTCGGCGAGGCAGATGATCGTGCCGATCACCATCACGATCCCGCCCATCCAGACGAAGCCGACGAGCGGGTTGATGTAGGCCTGGATGGAGGCGGAGCCGTCCTCGTTCACTCCGCCGAGGATCAGGTAGAGATCCTCCGCGGCGGTCTGGTGGAGCGCCACCTCGGTCATCGGCTGCTGCGACTTCGTGTACATCGCCTTGGCCGGATACATGTCGGTGAGCCGCTTTCCATCCCGGCTCACCTGCACCTCGGCGCGGGTCTGCGTCGCGTTCAGGATCTGCTTCTCCTCGACCTTCTGGAGCGTGAGCGCGTAGGGGCCGATCGCCATCGACTGGCCCGGCTGGAGCGGCGCGTGCGCCTCCTTCTGGAAAACCGAGGAACCGAGCACGCCCACGAAGATCATCACGACGCCGACGTGCACGATGTATCCGCCGTAGCGGCGCTTGTTCTTCTGGACCAGGTGGAGGAGCGCGGCCGGCGTCGCGGGCGGCTCGATGTCCTTGCGCGCCTGCACCCCGCGGGCGAACTCCATGACCACCGTGGACATCACGAACGCGGCCCCGAACACGCAGATGATCGGATAGATCCCGTGGAGCCCGAACGGGAGGCAGGCGAGGGTCGCCACGATGCCGACGAAGATCGGGATGATGAAGTTCCGCTTCATCACCGACGCGGTCGCGCGCTTCCAGGAGAGGACCGGCCCGATGCCGGTCAGCATGAGGAGCACGAGGGCGATCGGCACGTTCACGCGGTTGAAGAAGGGGGCCGAGACGGAGATCTTGGAGCCGGTGACGGCCTCGCTCAGGATCGGGAAGGTGGTGCCCAGGAACGTCGCGAACGCAAGCGCCACGAAGAGGACGTTGTTGAAGAGGAAGGACCCCTCGCGCGAGACGACCGCGTCCATCCGGTTCTCCGACTCGAGGAGCGCCTTGCGATAGAGGATCAGGGCCGTGGCGATCGTGCTCGAGCCGAGGATGAAGGCCATGAACCAGGGGCCGATGTTCGACTCGGCGAAGGAGTGGACCGAGGTCAACACCCCCGATCGCGTGAGGAACGTGCCGAAGATCGACAGCTCGAAGGTCAGCACGATCAGAACCACGTTCCAGGTCTTCAGCATTCCCCGGCGCTGCTCGATCATGACCGAATGCAGGAAGGCGGTCCCGACGAGCCACGGCATGAGCGACGCGTTCTCGACCGGATCCCAGCCCCAGTAACCGCCCCAGCCCAGCTCGATGTAGGCCCAGCGGGCGCCGAGCAGGACGCCGAACCCGAGGAACATCCAGTTGAACAGGGTCCAGCGCCGGACCTCCTCGATCCAGCGCGTGCCCGAGCGGTTCATGATGAGGACCGCGATCCCGAACGCGAACGGGATGATGAACCCCACGTACCCCGTGTAGAGGATCGGTGGGTGGATCATCATGCCGGGATCCTGGAGGAGCGGGTTGAGCCCGTTCCCATCCGGCGGGGGCGTGGCGAGAATGCGGAAGGGGGGCGACACGAACGAGAGGAGCGAGGTGAAGAAGACCATCACCGAGGCCACGACCATCGCGACCGCGTCGTAGAAGGGATCGAGCCGCTTGCGATAGGCCCAGAGGAAGACCGCGCCGTACGCGCTCAGGATGAGGAGCCAGAGGAGGAGCGAGCCCTCCTGCCCCGCCCAGAGCGAGCTGAAGGCGTACATCTTCGGCAGGTCGAGGCTCGTGTGTTCGGCCACGTAGCGGTACGAGAAGTCGCGGGCGACCAGCGCCCGGACGAGGATGATGGTCGCGAGGACCGTGAGGCCGCAGACGATCCACACGGCGCGCCGGCCGCTCCGCAGGGGGCCGGCCATGCCCGTGCGAAGCCCCACCGCGAACGCCCCCACCGCGTAGCAGGAGCAGAGGAATCCGAGGAACAGGGCCAGCTTGCCGATCTCGCTCACGAGCGGTCCTTCCCGAGCCCCTCGGCTTCATACTTCGAAGGACACTTGGTGACGAGCTTGGAAGCGTGGAGCGTGCGGTCGGTGTGACGGTAGACGCCCTCGACCACGACCTCCCGGCCGTCCGCGAAGGCGTCCGGCATGAGCCCGTCGTAGACCACTCCGATCGATTCCTTCCCGTCCGTCATCCGGAAGTTGAGGCGGGGGACCCGCTGGTCGTAGTTCACGGTCCCGGTCTGGACCTTGCCATCCAGCCGGAACCCGCCCTGGTGGGGCGGAGCGGTGAGCTGGGCCAGCTCGGTGACCGTCATGTACTGCATCCCCGTCTGCTTCACGCCGGATGAGATCAGCCAGGCGACGGAAGCAATGACTGCAAGGGTCACCAGGATCAGGCGTAGCGAGGTTCGGTTCATGGGATGGCCTTGCAATCGTTCGGGTTAGCTGCGCTCTGTGCCGACGGGTGTCATTGTGGCAGAAGAAGTGCTTGAGTCAAGCCACGACGGTGGCATCAGCAGGCTTGCTACCCAGGTAGTACCCGGGGTCAGCCCAATTACGCCATGACCTTGCGAGGCCTTAACAGTCGGACGAGGAGGAGCCCGGCCAGGAAGCCCCCGACGTGCGCACCCCAGGCGACCCCGGCGCCCTGGGTTCCATACGACAGGAATCCGTTCAGCCCTTGGATGACGAACCAGAGGACGAGAAGCGCCACGGCCGGCAGCTCGACGACCTGGAAGTAGAAGACGAGCGGGATCAGGGTGAGGACCCTGGCCCGCGGAAAGAGCGACGCGTAGCCGGCCAGCACGCCCGCGATCGCGCCGCTCGCGCCCACGGTCGGGACCGTCGAGCCGGGCGAGAGCAGCACGTGGGTCGCTCCCGCCGCGATGCCGCACAGGAAGTAGAAGAGGAGATAGCGGATCGGGCCGAGGACGTCCTCGACGTTGTCGCCGAAGATCCAGAGGAACCACATGTTCCCGATCAGATGGAGCCATCCGCCGTGGAGGAACATCGAGGTGATGAAGGGGGTGAGCACTCCGAGCGGGCCCGCGCCGTTCTCGAGGCCGAGCGTGACGCGCGCCGGAATGAGCGCGTAGGAGGTGAACACGCGCTCGATGGCCCCCCCGGCGGACAGCTCGAGGAGGAAGGCCGCCGTGCACCCGGCGATGATCGCCAGGGTGATCAGCGGGAACGAGCCGGACGGATTCCGGTCGCGAAGCGGAATCATGGCGCGTCGAGTCTACGTGGTTCGGTCGGCGGGAGCACGGCCGGGCGCTACCGGGTCTGCGCGGCGGCCGAGGCGTGCTTGGCCGTGACGAGCCGCCCGAAGAACCGGCCGATGACCGCGCCGGCCACGACGTCCGAGAACCAGTGCCGGTTGCCCACCACGCGGCCGGTCGCCACGACGGCCGTGGCGCCATACGCGACCCAGGGAACGATGCCCGAGTACTCGCGGTCGAGCACGGTCGCGACCGCCATCGTGTTCGCCGTGTGACCGGACGGGAAGGAGTCGTCGTCCGACTCGTCGGGCCGCTCGCGCTTCGTCGTGGTCTTGAGGGTGATGACGGTGAGGCTCGTCGCGGCCAGAGCGAGCGCGACCTTCTTCGCGGTGTTGAGCTCACGCGGCGCGTCCGCGCGCCATCCGTAGAGCGCGAGGAGCGCAGTGCCTCCCACGAGCACGTAGGGGCTCCCGATCGCCTGCGCGGCCTCGTCCAGGAACGTCCCCTCACCGGAGCCAGGCTCGATCGTGTCATCGAGCAGGAACCCGGCGCCGATCGCGGCGCCCGAGACGGCGACCTCCCGGACGAGCGTGGATCCGCCCGGGTGGGCGGACGCCGAGGAGGTGGAATCGGCCGACGCCGAGCCGGCGGACGCCAGGGACATGAAGTGAGAGCGGGAGGACGCGCCGCTTCGCCAGGAGAAGGCCGGAAGCGGGTAGGCCGCCACGGGCAGGGCCGGATGGCGCGCCTCGGCGAGATCGAGCGCCGGTTCGGCTGCCGCAGAGGCGAGGTCCGTGAGCAGGAGGAAGAGGGCGAGCGCGGCGGTCAGGGCGCGTGGGCGCATGAGCGGCGGAGGATAGCCTAAGGGGGCTTGCGTCACCAAGCGGCCGATGAACCGCCCCCGGGGGCGCCCGCGCCTCCCCGCGGGTACGTCCAGTCCCCTCGCGGCGGGAGAGCCGATGCCGTATCCTGTCGCCCGCATGGCCACGAAGCGATTCCGTGCTGTCGACGAGCGCGTTCGCGCGGCGATCGCGGAGGGGCTCATCCCCGGCGCGGCGGTGATCGTGGGCCGCGCGCGCGGTCCGCTGCACCGCCTCGCCACCGGACACCGTGCGCTCCGGCCCCGGCGAGAGCCGATGACCGCGCGGACGATCTTCGACCTCGCATCCCTCACGAAGGTGATGGCGACCGCGCCGCTCGTCGTCGAGGCCGCGACGCGCGGTGACTTCAAGCTCGGCGATCCGCTCGAGCGGCATCTCGTCGAGACGCGCGACACCGAGGTCGGCGCGATCCCGCTCCACAGGCTCCTCACCCACACCGCGGGTTTCGTCCCGGACAACCCGATCGAGGACTATCGCGACTCGAAGGCCGCGCTCGTCCGCGCGATTGCGCGCGAGCCGCTCGAGAGCGAGCCCGGGACGAAGTTCACCTACAGCGACGTGGGCTACATCCTGCTCCAGGTCGTTCTCGAGCGCCGCGCGCGCCGCCGTATGGACGCCATCGCCGCCGAAGCCCTCTTCGGGCCGCTCGGGCTCCGCGACACGCGGTTCGGTGTGCGTCCCGCGGACCGGCCGCGCACCGCGCCGACCACGCTCGAGCGCGGGCGCTGGCTCCGCGGGCGCGTCCACGACCCCCGTGCGCGCTCGCGCGCGCTCGCAGGCGTCGGTGGTCACGCCGGCATGTTCGGCACCTCCGCCGACGTGGCGCGCTTCTGCGAGATGATCCTCCAGCGCGGGGCGCGCGGCAGGCGGCGCGTCATGGCCGACGCGACGGTGCGCTCGATGACGACCGACCAGTGCGAGGGCAACGTGGGGGCGCGCCGCGGATTCGGTTTCGACATCGAGAGCCCCTACTCTGCGCCGCGCGGCCTTCGGTTCTCGCGCCGCTCCTTCGGGCACACCGGCTGGACCGGGGTCTCTCTCTGGATCGACCCCGAGGCGGACGGCTACGTCGTATTGCTCACGAACGCCATCCATCCGGACGGCCACCGGGACCTGAAGGCGTTCCGGTCCGACATCGCGACCGCGGCCGCGGAGGGGCTCCTCAGGTCTTGACCGCGGGGTCCCGCGCGTCGAGCGCGGCGCGGATGATCCGGAGGAGCCTGGTGCCGGCGGATCGTCAGTACCGGTATTTCGGCTCCCAGCCGTTCACGCCGTCCCTGAGGAGCCCGAATAGATGCCAGACGGAGCAGAAGGAATCGAACGGGCCGAAGCTGGCCCGAGCCACGCGCACGATGCCCCCTTCCTCCGGGCGGTGAAAAGTCGAGACCCCGGGGAGCCAGCTCTTCTGCCCGCGGAAGCCCATGTCCTCGATGAAGGACGAGCCGTGCCCCGAGACCATCCGGAAGGTC
>JAEHDN010000117.1 GCA_016880395.1 Candidatus Eiseniibacteriota bacterium | reverse complement strand
CGGCCTGATCGTGTTCGGTCTGGCACGCCACGCTTCGTCGGCCCTTCCTATCGTCCATGAGACGCTGGCTCAGACGCGAGGAGCGGCCTCCGAGCTGGGCTTCATGGGCTTGGCTCTCGTTCTTCTCCGGGCATTTTCCCTGGGTGGTGGAACGTTCACCGGCATCGAGGCGGTCAGCAATGGGATCGGCATTCTGCGCGAGCCTCGCGTCGAGAACGGCAAGCGAACCATGCTCTACATGGCGACCTCACTGGCGTTCACGGCGGGGGGCATCCTTCTCTGTTATCTGCTGAACCGGACGGGTTTCGAGCCCGGCCGGACCCTCAACGCCTCTCTCTGGAATCAGCTGGCCGGATCCTGGCGCCTGGGAACGCTCGAAATCGGCCCTGTGGTCATCGCTATCACACTCATCTCCGAAGGCGCCCTTCTCTTCGTGGCCGCGCAGACGGGATTCGTCGACGGTCCACGGACGCTCGCCGCCATGGCCGTGGACAATTGGGTGCCCCGCCGATTCAAGAACCTGTCCGATCGGCTCGTCACGCAGAACGGCGTGCTGTCGATGGGGATCTCGGCGGGGATCGTCCTGGCCTACACCCGAGGCTCGGTCGGAATCCTCGTCGTCATGTACTCCATCAACGTCTTCTTGACGTTCACGTTGAGTCAGGCAGGAATGGGCCTCCATTGGCTCCAGGAGCGCCATCGGGAGCGCCACTGGCGCCGTCGCTTCCTGATCTCTTCGTTTGGCGCGCTCGTGACCGCGACGATCCTCACGATCATGGCGACGCTCAAATTCCTCGAAGGCGGATGGGTGACGATGCTGGCGACGGCGGGACTGATCGCCATCTGCTTCGCCGTGAGGAAGCATTACCGAGACGTCCGCATGCATCTACGGACTCTCGATGATGCGCTCCTCGAGTTGCCTCTTCCTCCCGTCACGAGCCTCCCCAAGCCAGCCCCCAACGCACCCACAGGGGTCGTGCTGGTCGAATCCTATGCAGGGCTTGGAATCCATACGTTTCTCTGGATTCATCGGCTCTTTCCGGGGAATTACCGGAACTTCGTCTTCGTGTCCGTCGGCCTGGTCGATTCCGCGCAGTTCAAGGGTGTCCGGGAGCTCAGCGCCCTGGAGGAGCGCGTTCGCTCGGATCTCGAGAAGTATGTTCATCTGGCCAGGCGGCTCGGGTTCTACGCGGAGTATCGCTACGCGCTGGGGACGGACGTGGCGCAGGAGCTGGAGAGCATGTGCCGATCGCTCGGGGAGGAATTCCCGGTGCTGACCGTGTTCGCCGGCAGGCTCGTCTTCCAGCGTGAAACCCTGGTCACCCGGTCACTACACGACCAGACCGCGTCCACGCTCCAGCGACGACTCCTGTTCGATGGAATACCCGTCATCGTCCTGCCGGTGCGCGTCTGGGATCTGCCCCCCACGGTGCGTGGTCCGAGCCAGGCCGTGCCTGCCTGACATTCCCTGAAGCATTCATCTAGAGTGGGGACGCTTGAGCGGCACCCGTCCAGAACCCATCCGGGTCGATGTGGCGGAGGGCAGCGACCTCCTCGTCCGAGAACGGCCGGGTGAGTCCCACTGGCTGCGCGACGCGCGGATCCCAGCTCATGCGCGCGTAGACGTGATCCACCGTGACCCCCTCGAAGACCTCCGCGAGATAGAGCTCCTCGAGCGTGGCGTCCATACGGAACACCGCGTGCGTGGTCACGATGGCGCTCGGCCCCGCGTCGGGAAGTCCGACCCGCGCGCGCCAGCCGGGGCCGTCCCCGCGCCCGGCCGAGGTCCGGAACCGCACCCGCTCCACGAGGCGGCGCTTCTCCTGCGGGACCACCACGACGGTGCGCCGCGCGAGCGCCAGGATGTCCGCGGCGCCGCCGCTGCCGGGGAGGCGGACCGGCCGGCCAGCCTCGTCCACCACCTCGGTCGAGTTGAGATTCCCGAAGCGGTCCACCTCGGCCGCTCCGAGTAACCCGAGGTCCACGCGCCCCGCCTGCATCATGCCCATGACGTCCAGCGTCGAGGAGGCGAGGGTCGCGTCGAGGATGTTGGGGGGATCGCCCATGGTGAAGAGAAGCTCGCGCGCCGCCGTCTCGCGAACGAGGCCGTTCTCGTAGAGCGCGACGGCGCTCGGGGCGTGCGTCGCCTTGGCGACCAGATACGCAAGAAGGGGGAGCCGCGTTCCGACGAACACGGTCTCCCCCTCTTTGATCTCTCTCGCCGCGCGAAGCACCATCCGCTCGCGAGGCGTCACCGCCGCGGTCGGCATGCCGCGCGGGGCCGCCCTACTTGCCGGTGAACTTGGCGGGGCGCTTCTCCACGTACGCCGTGAGGCCTTCCTTCGCGTCCTCGCTCTGGAAGAGCTGCTGCTGCAGCTCGCGCTCGATCGCGAGCGCCTCGCTGAACGAGACCTCGAGGCCCGACTGGACGGAGCGCTTGATGCGCCCCACCGCCTTCGACGCCTTGCCGGGCGGGACGAACTGCTTCGCGTACTCCATCACCTTCGCGTCGAAGCCCTCGGCGTCGTACACGTGGTTCACGAGGCCCCATCCGAGCGCGTCCTCGAACGAGAACGTCGCGCCGGTGGTCATCATCTCGATGGAGCGCGACTTGCCGACGAGCCGCGCGAGCCGCTGCGTTCCACCCGTGCCGGGGAGCACGCCGAGCGATACCTCGGGGAGGCCGATCTTGCCCGCGTTCTTCTTCGCGATCCGGATGTCCGCGGCCATGGCGATCTCGAGCCCGCCGCCGACACAGTGCCCGTTCAGGGCCGCGATCACGAGCTTCGGCGTCTGCTCGAGCCGGTTCAGCGTCTCGTT
>JAEHDN010000116.1 GCA_016880395.1 Candidatus Eiseniibacteriota bacterium | reverse complement strand
CGCTTCTCGAGCCTGGACGAGCGGGGCTGGATGACGCTCGACTCCTGCGCGGTGAACGGTGTTGCGACGCGGGTGGAGGTGAACGAGACCCTCGCTCGTGTCGACCTCCCGCATCCCCTCGCCTCCGGCGATTCCGTGGACGTTCGGCTGCGCTTCGTGGTGCAGATTCCCACTCACTTCGACCGGATTGGCCGTTCCGGGAAGCGGTACTCGCTCTCGCAGTGGTATCCCAAGATGGTCGTGTACGACGATCGGGGCTGGCGCCTCGATCCCTTCCACGTCTTCTCCGAGTTCTACGGCGAGTTCGCGACCTACGACGTCTCGATCACCCTCCCCGATGGTCAATTCGTCGGCGCGACGGGCGTTCTCGAAGGGGCGACGGGCGGGGACAACGAAATTCCGTTCTTCGCTTCGAAGACGTCGAAGGACAGCGTCACGGTCTCGCTCCGGGTCCTGACGGCCGACAGCCTTGCCAATCGGTGGCCGGCCGAGGGCCTCGACCTGAAGACGGACCTTCTGCACCCGGCCAAGGGCCACGAGGCCCCGCCGCTCGTCGTGCCGCATGACGCGGCGCTCTCGATCCGGGTCCCGCGCGGCGCGCCCGTCCACTACTCCTACACCTGGAAGGAAGCCCCGACCGAGCGCAAAGGACACGAGGGTGCCGCGCGTGAGGAAGCCGACGAGCGGGGTCGGGGCGGGCCCCTCCATCTGATCGTCCCCGGCGCCGACACCACGATCGTCGACACCCTGCGCGCGCTCGCGCCCGCGTCCGCACCCGGCGATACCCTCGCGCCCTCCGAGAAGACCCTCCGGTTCCACGCCGAGCGGGTGCACGACTTCGCCTGGGTCGCGGCGCCCGATTACGTCCGAAGCGACTCCACACGCGAAGGCATCGCCCTCCGCACCCTCGCGTTCCGCGACGACGAGAAGGACTGGCGGATCGCGAACTCGACCGTGGCGCGCGCGATGGACCTCTACACGCGGCTCGCCGGCCCGTACATCTGGCCACAGTTCACGTACGCCGAGTCGTTCTGCGGTGGCGGCGCGATGGAGTACCCCATGCTCGTCATGGCCGAGCCCAACTTCCGGACCACCCAGTTCCACTGGGTGGAGAACACCATCGCGCACGAGCTGGCGCACAACTGGTTCTACGGCATGGTCGGGACCGACGAGCGGGCCTACCCATGGCTCGACGAGGGCTTCTCGCAGTACCTGGACCACCGCTACACGGACGAGACCTTTCCGAAGGGCATCTTCGTCTACACGGACCGGCTGCCCTGGCTCTCCGGGTACACGATGCGCTCGCGGAACGAGCGGGATTACATGGAGCGCGCGTGGGCGAAGGACGAGCGCACGCTTTCCACTCCGGCGAACGGACACACCGGATACGCGACGTACGCGACGAGCGCGTACTCCAAGCCCGCGAGCATGCTCCACACGCTCCGCGGGGTGCTTGGCGACTCGGTCTTCACGGATTTTCTGCGCGAGTACTACCGCCGCGGCGTGCTCCGGCACCCGACGCCCGAGGACGTGCGCGCGGCCGCGGAGTCCGTGTCGGGCCAGGATCTCTCGGAATTCTTCCATTCATGGGTCGAGACCCTCGAGCAGCCGAGCTTCGCTCTGTCCCAGGATCGATCGGGGCGATCCGCCGACGGCTACACGACCCGGCTCCTCGTGAGGCGCAAGGGCGAGATGGTGTTCCCGGTCGTGGTCCAGGCGCGCTTCCGGGACGGCACGGCCGAGGAGCAGAGCGTCGTTCCGGAGGCTCGGAGCACGGCGGTCGAGTTCATGAGCCGGTCGCCGCTCGCGGGCGCGACACTCGATCCGCGCCACGAGATCATCGAGATGAACCGCCTCGACAACCATGTCGGCGGGTTCTGGCCCTCTCCCATGCGCATCCGACCGGTGTTCGGTTTCCCCTCGCCGGACGCGATCGGCGTCGATGCTGGCCCAACGCTCTGGTACGGCACGGCTGAAGGCGTGCGCATCGGCGGGTGGCTGGACGGGCGCTATCTTCCGTCGCGGGACTCCCCGTACGGCATTCGGGGACTCGAAGCCGGGCTCTCGGCAGGCACCAGGGACGGCTCGATCGCGTATCGCGCGGGCTCGTGGACGCGCTGGGGCGCCATCGGTGCGCGGAGCCGCCTGCGCTGGCTCGTCGCGGATGACGAGGGGCTCTTCCGCTCGCTCGTGAGCGCGGAGAATTTCATCACGGGTTCCAGCCGCCGCTACCCGCACCGCTCCTGGCGATTCGCCGCGGAATACCGAAACCGCGACGATCTCGAGCCGGTCGATGCGCGCTATTGGTCGGAAGGGGAGACGATCGAGCCGAGTCTCGACCTCGCTCTCGATACTCGTGGCCCGCGTCGCGCCGAGAAGTATCGGCTGTTCTATGGCCACGGCTTCGGTCTGGACCAGGGCGACGGGTTCGACCGGTTGCAGCTTTCGGTGCGCCAGGACCTGGACCTCCTTCCCGGGGGAGATCTCCAGGTGGGCTGGCGCGCGGTGGCCGGCGGCACGGCCGGCTCGGCTCCTCACGAGGCCCTCCTCGACGTTGCGGAGGACGGCCGGCTCGAAGCGCTCCGCTACTTCTACGCCAACGATCTCGGACCGATCCGGAACACCGACCACTATTACCTGCCCGGCGGCGGAGGGCTCCGCGGGTACGCCGACCGCGCGATCCTCGGCGACCGCCTCCTCGCCTTCAACCTGGAGGCTCGGCACTCCGCCTACCCTGTCCACGCGTTCGGCGGCGTCGCGCGGGTCCGGAATTACGTGCCGGAGGGGAAGGAGGCACTCTATTCGCCGCGCGAGACCCGCACGCTGGCCGAGGCGGGCCTCGGCTTCTCCTACGGGCCCGTACAGATCGACTTCCCCTTCTGGCTGGGGACTCCCGATCCCGGGGACAGCCCCTGGAAGGTTCGCTGGCTCTTCACCTTCCTGCCGCTCAAGATCCCTCGCCTGTAGCCACGCCACACCCAGGTATGTCACGCTGCAAACGGCCTGTCGCTCGGCCCGGAACCCGGCGCCGGCGATCCACGACCACGGATGGAGGTGCACGTCGATGAGATCGATCTTCTCGACCACACCGACCTACTGGCAGCTCCCGCTTCGCTTCTGTCTCTTCTTCGTCTTCTGGATGCACGGCTCGCAGAAGGTGCTCGGCCTGTATGGCGGCCCAGGGTTGACCCAGTTCGTCGGATGGATGGCCAGCATGGGCGTTCCGGCGCCCCTCGCCTATCTGGCCGCCGCCGCGGAGTTCCTGGGGTGCTTCGGAATGCTGTTCGGGTTCCTGACGCGGATCGCCGCGTTGGGGATCGCGACGAACATGACCGTGGCGTTCCTGACCGTGCACCTGAAGAACGGCTACTTCGGCGGCCCTCAGGGTCCTGGATACGAGCTCGTGTTCATTCTTCTCTGTGCCGCGATCACGCTCCTGATCGGCGGCGGAGGCAACCTTTCGGTCGACCGCGCGATCTATACGAGACGGCGGGCCTCGCCTTGACAGCCTCTGGACCCCGGCGGACAATGGCCGGACCGATACCAACCAGGGGGTGAGGCATGAACGTCGAGATCCGCTACTGCGTCCTTTGAAACTACAAGCCGCGGGCCGCCGGTCTGGCGGCCGAGCTGAAGCAGGAACTGGGCGTTGAATCGAGGCTGACGCCGGGCGGCGGCGGCGTCTTCGACGTCATCGTCGACGACAAGCTCGTGTTCTCGAAGAAGTCGGTCGGCCGGTTCCCCGAGCCGGGCGAAGTCGTATCGATGCTGCAGAAGCATTGACCGCGTCCAGGTCGTACCACATTCCGCCGGCCCCGCATGCCGCGGGGCCGGTCCTGTTTCGAGGGGGAAACATGCGCTCGTGCCGCTCCGGATTGGCGTGGGTTCCGGCGACCGCCGGGATCCTCGGATGGACGTTCCTGGTACATGTTGCCGCGTTGATGGCGCCCTCGGCCGCTTTGGCCGCCGCCTCCGCGAGCGCGCCCGAGATCTCGGCGACGAGCACCCCCTCCGTCTACCAGGAGACGCTGCCGAACGGCCTCCGGCTCGTCCTCGTCGAGGATCACTCGAAGCCGCTGGCCGGCGTCTGTCTCTTCGTGAACGGCGGAAGCCGCACGGAGAGTCCGGGTCTATCGGGCTTGAGCCACTACTACGAGCACCTCATCTTCCGCGGCGGGTCGGCGCGGCAACAGGAGCTCGAGTTCCGCCGTGAGATGCAGCGGCTGGGCGAGGAGAGCGGCGGCTACACCACCAACGACTACACCTGCTACGGATTCACCGCTCCGACCGCGCAGCTCGACGAGGCGCTCTGGCGTTCGGTCGACGCGTGGATGGCGCTCAAGCTGAACGAGACCAAGGTCGCGCGCGAGCGGCAGGTGGTGATGGAGGAGTTCAACCAGGGCGAGGACCGGCCCGACTACAAGGTGTATTACCAGATCGAGCGCCTCATGTTCCGCGACCACCCGTACAAGCGGGACACGATCGGGCTCAAGGACGTCATCGAGAAGTCGAAGCTCACGACCTTCCGCACGTTCTACGAGGAGCGCTACGTCCCGAACCAGATGGTCGTGGCCGCGGTCGGCGACTTCGACACGCAGACGATGGCGGCGAAGCTCCGGAAGTCGTTCGCTCCGTATGCTCGCGGCAAGGACAACTTCGAGCTGGGTCAGATCGAGGCGCCCCAGGCCGAGTTCCGCATGGGCGTCGAGTCCATGAAGACTCCGAGCACGTGGACGTATCTCGGCTTCCACACGCCGCCGAACGCCGACGCCGACACGCCCGCGCTCACGGTGCTCGCCTCGATCCTCGGCAAGGGCACGTCCTCGCGCCTCTATCACGCGCTCAAGGACAAGGAGAACCTCGTCCAGTCCATCGACGCCGACCTCGAGGTGCGGCGGGATCCCGGTTTGTTCCTGATCTCCGCCCAGATGCCGCCCGAGAACGAAGCGAGGGCCTTCGGCATCGTCCGCGACGAGCTCCACCGGATTGCGACCGAGCCGATCTCCGCGGCCGAGCTGTCCCGCGTCAAGGCGTCCATCCTCAACAAGTACGCCCTGAGCGCGCAGACCATGTTCTCTCGCGCCGAGCGGCTCTGCCTGTCCGAGCTGATGGCCGACGCCTCGCTCGATGCGGCCTATCCCAAGCTCATGGAGAGCGTGACCGCGGAAGATGTTCGTCGGGTGGCGGCGCGCTACCTGGCCGCCGACCTCGCTTCGTATTCGGTGGTTCGCCCCGAGGGGACGACCGGGCCGTCGCAGCAGGACATCGAGGCCATGCTCGCGCCGTGGCGCGCCGCCTGGCCCGCCCTCGCATCGGCCAAGAGTGCCGGCGTGGGCCCGGTCCGCCGCGAGGTCCTCTCCAACGGGCTGACCCTCCTCGTGCAGGAAGACCACGCCACGCCCATCGTCGCCGTGACCGCATTCGCGAGGGGCGGCCAGTGGATCGAGCCCGAGGGGCTGGCCGGGGTATCCAACATGGCGGCGACGCTCCTGCGGCGCGGCGCCGGCTCGCTCTCGGCGCGCGACATCTCGGATCGCACCGAGGCCCTGGGCATGACGCTGACCTCGGCCGGCTACCCGGACGACGCGGCCATCACGTGGCAGGCCCCCTCGGCGAACTTCGCCAAGGCCTGGGACATCTTCCGCGACGTGCTCGCGCATCCGTCCTTCCCGTCGGGCGAGGTGGCCAAGGTGCGCGAGGACCTGATCCGGAGCGCGAAGAGCATCGGGGACCGCCCATTCGAGCTGACCAACCTACGCTTCGCGCAGACTCTCTACCGCCGGTCGCCGTACCGCTACCCGCTTCAGGGGGACGAGACCACGCTGCCCAAGATCCAGACCGCCGATCTTCGCCGCGCGTACGACACGATGTTCTGCGGATCGAACCTTGTGATCTCGGTGGTCGGAGACGTCGATGCCGAGCGCATCGTCGAGATGACGCGCCGCTCCTTCGGCGGGATCCGGCGCGGTAGCCCCGTTGCCGTGGGAGGCGTGGTCGAGGAGCCCGCGAAGGAGAAGCGCCCGGTGTTCGTGGACAAGGACCAGGAGCAGGTCACCTACAACACCGGTTGGCTCGCGTGCTCCGTGCGCGACGCGGACTACGTGCCGCTACGCGCCGCGATCTCGCTCATGGGCGATCGCGTCTTCTTCAAGTACGTCTACGAGAAGGGCGTCGCCTATCGGTCGTGGTTCTACATGAACGACCGGATCGGGCAGTCCTCGGCCCAGAATGAGATGGGCGTGACGCCGGCCAACTTCGCGATGGCGTCCTCGAGCGTGCTCGCGGACTTCGGCGACCTGTTCGGTAAGCCCGTCGCGGCCGCGGATCTGAAGCGGTCCACCGACAAGCTCCTCTCGCGCTGGTATCTCGGCGCACAGCGCTCCGACCAGGTCGCGGCCCGGCTCGCCTATTTCGAGGCCGCGGGGCTCGGCTACGACTATCCCCAGCGCTATCCCGACCTCGTCCGGAAGGTCACGCCGGAGCAGGTGGACCGGATCGCCCGAAAGTACTTCGACGCCTCCACCTGGACGCGGGTCGCGGTCGGGAAGGAGTCGCCAGCCACGGGAGGCGCCTCGGCCGCACCGGGGCACTAGACGGCCCCGTTCCCACCTCATTTTCGGGACCAGGCATTTTCGGACTGTTCAGCATCAGCCGAAGGGGCTAGCCTTCGGCCCTCCCCATGATCTGCCCCGAGGTGGGGTCAGCTCCCGCTGTCCTCGCCGTTCAATCCTGTACAAGTCACGCCCACACGGGGAGCTTCGGCATGTCTTCGAGTCCCGACCTCTTCCGCTCCGGACAGTCGATTCGCACCGCCGCGTTTTCCGCCTCTCGGGTCTTCCGCGCTCCGGGGCACCTTCGGTCCTGGACCCGCCGTTTCGCAACTTACCCATCCGAGTGAGGTGAGGTCATGTCAACCATACGCACGGTCGTCCGACGTTCCTTCAACGCGAGCGTTCGAGAGCGATGGTTCCATTCGCGTTCTCACCCCCGTCTTGTGATCCTGGCCCTCATCGCCTTGGTCGTGAGTGCTCCGGCCAGGGCCCAGTACATCTACCTGGACACGGATGGGGACGGGGTCAGCACGTGGACGGATTCCCTGAACACTGGCGGCGCGACAAACGTGGACGTATGGCTCCACACAGGGCAAAACGACAACGGCACTCCAGGCTTCTGCGGCGCGCCGGGCCTGGCAACGTACGAGTTCATTCTCCAGGCAACGGGTGGGACCATGAGCTGGGGGGCGTTCACGAATACCCTCGGCACCTTCTCGACCGTCCCCGCATTGATGTCTTCGAACCAGGTTGAGAACCATATCGCCGCCTGGTCGAGTCCCCCGGCCACAGGGATGGCCCTCGGCGCGTACAAGCTAGGGACGATCTCCGTCACTCCTGCCTCCGGGACTCCATGTCTCGGCTTTGCCTCGAACAGCACATTATCGCCACGGTACTCCACCGCCTTCGGCACAGGCTGTCCGGGAGGGCGATTCGACCACACGGCACGTTACGGCAGAGAATGGTCGAGTGCCGCGATCCTTCCGTTCACGCCGAGCGCGCCTCCGTTCTTGACGGTCCCCGGGATCCTCGTGCCTCAATACCTCGCCCCGGTTGTGGTGCAGGTCCAGGCCACTCCCCCCGCCTGTGGCCTTATCTCATCTCTGGCGGCGGACTTCTCCAACCTTCCTCCTGGGCATGATGCGGCCTTTTCGGCCGAGCCCGGGAACCTGTCGGGGACGCTGACCTGGCACCCGACACCGGCCGATCACGGTGAATTTCGTGTGACCTTCACGGCGATTGGACGAAACCCAGGCGCCCAGGCTTCCAAGTCCAGCGTCATTCATCTCGTGACCAATCCCGTTGCGGTCGAAGAGTCTTCGGTCGATCCGGTTCTCGCACTCCGGCAAAATCGTCCCAATCCCTTCAACCCGGCCACCACGATCGCATTCTCACTGCCTCAACGGATGAGCTTGACGCTCTCCATCTACGACATCTCAGGCCGCCGCGTGGCGCAACTCATCAATGGCGTGATGCAAGCGGGTCCGCATGAAGTTCCCTGGGCAGGGACGAACGACAAGGGGCAGGCCGTCGCCTCTGGCGTTTACTGCTATCAATTGAAGACTCCGTACGGCGTCGAGACGCGCCGAATGGTGCTCGCGCGATGAGGGGGCCCACGATGATCCGGAGACGTTATGGGAAATGGATTTTGACTCTTGTCTTGGGGGGGTGGGCTGGAACGGCGGCCGCCCAGATCGACATCAATAACTCCTATTACGTGCCGCAGGCCGGTCTCGATTACAACAATCCGATCGAGGGGGATGCGGCCATCGTCAACTTTAGAGCGTGTCCGAACAATGACGGCGATGGGAGCTTGCCGTTGAACGCGCGAATCAAGGTGGTCGTGCAGGACTCCGGCGGTCAGGGGATCAGCGGGATCGCCGACTCGGAGATTTGCATTCTGTTCAACGGCGGTACCCCGGCTCAGGGGTTCATCGGTGTTGGAGCGGACTCGGTGATCGCAGACAGCACGTGGAACAAGGTGCCCCTGTGCCCTCCGGTGCGCTGCGTTCAAGCAGATGGGCCAACGGATGCGGACGGCGTGACCTATATCACGTTCACCGGCCCCGGGGGAGTCCGGGACCCGAACCGGAAGTGGGGCCATTACGACTCGGTATTACCCGTGTTCGTCCTGGGCTCTGAGCTCCGTGGGCGTATCACCTCAGCCTCGGCCAACGGCAGCTATGTGCTCCGCATCAAGAACATGGATAGCACGGGTGGACTCGGGGCGATTCTGAACCAGGGGGAGGTTGTGAGCGTCGCGGACTTCAATTCGGTTGTGGCTTCGCTGGGCGTCTTCAACTTCTTGAGCTACTGGAAGGATTTCGACGGGGACGGAGAGGTCGGCCTGTCGGACGTGAATATTGTGAGCTACCACCTGTTGCATGATTGCGATACGCCGAACAACCCCTGAGCCAGGAGAACCAGCGGGACCACTCCAGTACGCTGCCGCGCAAGCCGATACCTGAGGTCGGAGCCCCCTCGCATTCGACCCGGAAGCATCGGCATGGACCGTCCACACCCGGCGCTCGTAGCCGGCGCGTCCATCCCCAATGTGGGGGACGCGCTGCTCATGCATTTCGACCGCGCCCCCTTCGGGCTCCTCCTCCTTGGGGAAGATCGCCGCATCCTGCGCGCCAACGATGCCATCGCGCAGCTCGCGGGCATGCCGGCCGCGTCCCTCCTCGGCTTCTCGCTGCGCCGCTTCCTCTCCTCCGACGCCGCGTTCGATCTCGAGGACCGCCTCTTCGACGAGGTCGCGGCGAGTGGCGGCTGGCACGGCGAGCTGGAGATTGTCACCGCCATGGGGGACACGCCCACGATGGTCTCGATCACCCCCGTGGACACGGCCGATGCGCGCGAGGCCCGCTACGTCGTCGCGGTGATCGAGCTGGGCCAGCAGCGGTGGTTCGAGACGGAGTCCAGCCGGCGCGCGGCCGAGCTGGCGGCGATCGCGTCGATCGCCGTCGCGACGGGCGGTAGCGCCGATCCAGGGGGCATGCTGAACGCGGTCGCGCGCGCCG
The DNA here is from genome assembly GCA_016880395.1 of Candidatus Eiseniibacteriota bacterium. Taxonomy (GTDB): domain Bacteria; phylum Eisenbacteria; class RBG-16-71-46; order SZUA-252; family SZUA-252; genus WS-9. Next base: position 13,335 of record JAEHDN010000116.1, on the reverse strand, counting down.
TGGTCGAGCAGCTCGAGGTGGACGCGTGCTGGATCCACCGGTGCGAGCCCGGGGAAGGAGGCGTGACGCTCGCCGGGGAGGCGAGCACGATGAACTCCTCCCTCCGCCTGCCGAGCCTCATGCTCCCGGGCGGCGAGCACCCGGCGTTGCTCCGCGCGCTCGAGACGCGGGAGCAGGTGGCCGAGTCCGAGCTGCTCGACCGGAGCATCGCGACCATCGTGCACGCTCCGCTCCTCGCGCAGGACGAGGCGGTCGGCGTGATCTCGATCCTGAGCGTCGAGGGCGAGAAGCTCAGCGCGCGGAACTCCGAGCTCTTCCGGACGGTCAGCTATCAGGTCGGGACGGCCGTCCAGAATCTCCGCCTGCTCGAATCGATCCGTCTCCAGCAGCAGCTCCTCCAGGACAAGAACGAGGAGCTGGAGCTGTTCGTCCAGGAGCTGATCGACGCCGACCGGATGAAGAACGAGTTCCTGGCCAACACCTCGCACGAGCTCCGGACGCCCCTCAACTCGATCATCGGGTTCCTGAACCTGGTGCTGGACGGGCTCTGCGAAAGCGAGGACGAGCAGAAGGAGCTCCTCGGGCACGCGCTCCGGAGCGGTCGTCAGCTCCTGAGCCTCATCAACGACGTGCTCGATCTCTCTAGAATCCAGGCGGGCCGGCTCCAGCTCGAGGTGCGCGATCTCGATCTCGCGCCCGTGCTGGACGAGGTGGGGAGCACGCTGGGGGTGCAGGCCGCCGAGAAGCATCTCGATTTCATGGTCGCGTCGTTCCCGCGGGGCACGCGCGTGCGCGCGGACGAGTCGCGGCTCCGTCAGGTCCTCGTGAACGTGGTCGGGAACGCGATCAAGTTCACCTCGCGGGGCGCGGTGCGGATCGAGGTGGTCGCGCCCGAGGGGTCGCCCTTCGTGGAGGTGGTCGTCCGGGACAGCGGCATCGGCGTGCCGGCCGAGCGGATGGAGCGGCTCTTCCGGAAGTTCTCCCAGGCGGACGCGTCCACCACCCGGAAATTCGGGGGATCGGGGCTGGGACTCGCGATCGTGAAGGAGCTCGTGGGGCTGATGGGCGGGGATGTCCGGCTGGAGAGCGGAGGGGAAGGTCAGGGGACGATGGTGACGATCAGCCTCGTGCGCGCGGGCGGGGCGGCGACGACCCCGTCGGATCCCCCGATCAGCGGTTGACGACGACGAGCAGCTCCCCTCGTCCGATCGCGATCGAGGCGGGGGAGACGTCGACGACGTTGGAGATCGAGTCCTGGACGCCCAGCTCGAGACGCTGGTCCCGGAGCGGATACCGGAACCCGGAGGTTGTCACGCCGATGGCAGGCTCGCCTACGGCGAAGAAGGAAACCACGGTCCCCGGCGGCTCCGCGATCGCGACCTCCCCTCGCGCGAGCCACGCCCGGGCCAGCTCGTCCTCGAGCACGATGGTGACGCGGTCGAGGAAGCGGCGGAGGAGGGAGAGGTGGCCGACCACGTGGTCCAGGCGCCCGGCCATCGCCCCGAGCACCACGATCTCCTCGAACGGGCCGCGCGCCAGGGTCCATTCGATGGCCTTCTCGGTGTCGGTCCGCTCCATGTCGGGATCGTGGATCACCTCGATCGCGCCGAGCGAGGCGAGCGCTTCGGGGGAGGAGGAGTCGAGATCTCCCACGATCGCGTGCGGCATGAGGCCGTGGCGGGCCGCGGTGTTCGCACCGCCGTCCGCGCATACGAAGAGGGCGGAGCGCGCGACGGCGCGCTTCAGGAGCTCGACACCGGGCGGGAGCCCGTTGGCCAGGATCAACGCGCGGGGCATGGGAGTCGGCGTCCGGATCGTGCTAGGGTGAGGCCTCGCGGCAGCGACACTGGAGGGCCGCGTGGCGACGGATCGGCAAGGCGAGCGTAGCATCCGCGGGGGAATGATGGCAAATCGCAGGGACGCGATGGGGATTGTGTGGATCGCGCTGCTCACGGTGCTCGTGGCCGGCGTCGGTCTCTACCTCGGCTTTCGCAATCCCGGTCGGGCGGGAACCTCCGGCCCGCCCGTCCCCAAGCAGCCGGACCAGGGGCCGATCATCTACGAGATGCGCTCCCTGCGGAGCGACCCCGACCGCATTCGCCTCGAATGGCGCGACGTGCCTGGCGCGTCCGGATACCGCATCACGCTCCTCTCGGCCGAGGACGAATCGCTCCTCGTGAGCCCGAAGCTCGCGACGACCGTGTGGACCCTACCATCCGATCTCCGGAAGAAGCTCGCGCCGCAGACCGTCTACCACTGGCGCCTCATCGTCCTCTTTCCCGACGGACACGCCCAGGCGTCCGAGCCCGCCGCGTTCGCCACGCAGTAGCCCGGGTTCGCCACCCAGCGGCCCACGTCTCCCGGGGCTTGACACGCACGCCCCGCCGTCCGCATGCTTGCGCTCGACCGTTAGGGGTGGTCGGGACGAGCCCGACCTGAGATCAAACCCTAAGAACCTGATCTGGGTCATTCCAGCGTAGGGAAACGGGACAGACGAAGCCTCCGCCTGGCCGCGCCCCCCTGCACTGGCGCGGCCGGATTGTTTCCGGAGGTACGCGTCGATGCACCGATTCCGCTCCACGTCGCCCCGCGTCCACTCACTCGCGCGGATCGCGGCCCTCGCCCTCATCGCCATGCCCATCGCGCCTCGATTCAGCGCCGCGCAGTCCTCCGGCGAGAGCGCGCAAGCCGTTCTTCACGGCACGATCCTCGACGCGTCCAACGGGCAGCCGGTCGCGCAGGCGCGCGTGACGCTTCGCACGGAGCCGGTCCACGAGACCGTGAGCGACCGCGAGGGCGAGTTCCGCTTCTCGCCCCTCGCGTCCGGCGCGTACCAGATCGACGTGCGCCGTCTCGGCTACACGCCGGCGACGGTCGCGGTGACGGTGAGTCCCGAGAGCACCGCGGCGGTCGTGGTGCGGCTCGATCCGAAGGCGCTGCCCGGTCCCGAGATCGAGGTGACGACCGCCCGCGCGTCCGAGCGCGGCACGCCGGTCGCGTTCACCGAGCTGGATCGGAAGCAAGTACGCGAGAGCTACTGGGGGCAGGACGTGCCGATGCTCCTCGCGGAGACGCCGGGCACCTACGCCTACTCCGACGCCGGCAACGGGATCGGCTACTCCTACGTGAAGATCCGAGGCTTCTCGCAGCGCCGCGTCGCCGTGACGATCAACGGCATTCCCCTGAACGACCCCGAGACCCACGAGGTCTACTGGGTCGATCATCCCGATCTCCTCGCGAGCGCTCGCTCGGTGCAGGTGCAGCGGGGCGTCGGGAGCGCGCTCTACGGCGCGAGCGCGGTCGGGGGGGCGGTCGAGCTGAGCACACTCAACGCTCCGCCGGAGCGACGGATCGGGATCGAGGTGGGCGGCGGAAGCTACGGCACACAGCGCTTCTCCGCTCAGATGGAGTCGGGACTCCTCGACAACACGTACGTCGTCACGGGGCGCTACTCGCGCATCGTGAGCGACGGCTACCGCGAACAGTCCTGGTCCGACCTCTGGTCCTACGCATTCTCCATCGCGCGGCTCGACTCGTGGATCACGACCCGCCTCAACCTGTACGGCGGGCCGGAGCGGCTGCATCTCGCCTATTTCGCCGTCGACCGCCCGTATCTCGACGGGCGGATCACGGGGGACGCGGACCAGGACCGGCGGTTCAATCCGCTCACCTGGCGAAACGAGACGGACAACTTCTACGAGCCCCACTACGAGCTGATCCAGGACGTGAAGCTCTCCTCGAGCGCCGCGCTCACGTCCTCGATCTTCTACTTCCCCGGGAAGGGCTACTACGACGACCTTCCCTACGGCCCGCAGTCCTTCACGGACCGCCACATGCCGACCTTCACGGTCGACTCGAACACGCTCTACCCCGCGAGCTACTATGCGGACACCTCCGGCACCGGCCCGTACACGGTCGTTGCCTCCGACATGACGCAGCGGCTCTGGGTGCGGAATCGCCACTACGGCTGGATCCCACAGGCTCGCGTGAAGCACGCGCATGGCGAGCTGACGGTGGGGGGCGAGTGGCGTGAGCACACGGGCCGCCACTGGGGCGAGGTCACGTGGGCGGCCGCGCCGCCACCGGGCACGCCGCCCAACTTCGTCTACTACGACTACCAGGGCCAGGTGAACGTGCTCTCCGGGTTCGTGCAGGAGTCCTACGACTTCCGGAAAGACCTGCGGGCGACCGGGAGTCTCCAGCTCCGCCGCACCCGCTACGCGATTGGAAAGGATCGCTACAACGGCTACGACTTCGATCTCCACTACACGGCGCTCAACCCGAGGCTCGGGCTCAACTGGAGCGCCTCGGATCGCTGGGACCTCTTCGCGGGCTACGCGCACGCGCAGGTGGAGCCGATCCTGGGCGAGATCTACCGGCCCGATGACCCGACGAGCGTCCCGCTCTTCGACACGCTCGATCCCGCGAACCACGTCTACGAGGACCCGCTCATCCATCCGGAGAAGCTGAACGACTACGAGACGGGGATCGGCTTTCATCAGGGCTCGGCGCGCGCACGCGTGACCGGCTTCTGGATGGACTTCCGGGACGAGATCGTCCCGTCCGGCCAGATCGACGCCTTCGGCGTGCCGATCACCGGGAACGCGGCCCGCTCCACGCATCGAGGCGTGGAGCTCGAGCTGAGCGGCCGTCACCGGAGCGGCTTCGAGCTCTCCGGCAACCTCAGCCTGAGCCGGAACGAGTTCGACGAGTACAACGAGATCGTCGACTCGACCACGGTGAACGACTACAGCGGCAACTCCATCGCGAGCTTCCCGGACCGCATGGCCAACGTCACGCTCGGCTACCGCCGTGGGGGCGTGGGAGCGGCGCTCACGATGGTGGAGACCGGTCGCCAGTATCTCGACAATACCGAGGACAACCGCAAGAGCCCCGCGTTGCGGGACACGCCCGGGTACGCGCACCGGTTCGTCGAGGAGCACGCGGTGCTCAACGGCTCGCTCACCTTCGACCTCGTGCGTCTGGTCGGGTTCCGTCCGCTCGACGCGTCGGGGCTGTCGATCGAGATCCGAGGCCTCAACCTGACAGATCTAAAGTACGAAGCCGCCGGGTACGTCTACTTCGACGTGCCGTACTTCTATCCGGCAGCGGAGCGAAACGTGTTCGTGACCCTCCGGGCGGACTTCTGAAGAGCCTGGGGGCGATCGACCTCGCGCTGATCGGGATCTACTTCGCGTTCCTGATCGCCCTCGCGTTCCGCTTCTTCGGCGTCGCGCGCAAGGATGCGGCCGAATATCTCGTCATGGGCCGGCGCCTCGCGCTCCCGTCGTTCGTGGCCACGCTGGTCACCACCTGGTACGGCGGCATCCTCGGCGTCGGCGAGTTCACGTACCGGTACGGGATCTCCAACTGGCTCGTGTTCGGGCTTCCGTACTACCTGGGCGCCGCGCTCTTCGCTCTCCTCGTGGCGCGCCTCGCGCGGCGCAGCCGTTACTACACGGTGCCGGACCAGCTCGACGCAGCCTACGGCCGCCCCGCCGCTCTCGTGGGGGCGGTCGTGATCCAGGTGCTGTCGAGCCCGGCGCCGTACGTGCTCATGCTGGGGGTGCTGCTGCAGCTCATCTTCGACCTGCCGCTCACGCCGGCGATCGTGATCGGCGCGGCGCTCTCCATGGCGTACTCCATCCGGGGCGGACTGCGGTCCGTCGTGCGCGCGGACGCGGTCCAGTTCGTGCTCATGTATCTGGGCTTCATCGTGGCCCTGCCGCTCCTCGTGGTGCGCTACGGAGGGCTCGGATTCCTCAAGGCGCATCTTCCCGCGACGCACTTCGTCTGGCACGGAGGCAATCCGCCCCAGTACATCTTCGTCTGGTACCTGATCGCGCTTCAGACCCTGGTCGAGCCCACGTTCTACCAGCGCGCCTTCGCCGCTGTGGACGAGAAGGTCGCGCGACGCGGCGTCCTCATCTCGATCGCCTTCTGGATGCTCTTCGATTTCCTCACCACCGCGACCGGGCTCTACGCGCGCGCGCTCCTGCCCCATCTCGCCGATCCGGTCGCGGCGTATCCGGCGCTCGCGGTGGAGATCCTGCCTCCGGTCGTGCGAGGGCTCTTCTACCTCGGACTCCTCGCGACCGTGATGTCGACGGTGGACGGGTACACGTTCATCGGCGGCGTGAACTTCGGCCGCGATCTCCTCTGGCGGTGGCGCGGCGACAAGGACGAGTCGCGCGTGAACGGGTACGTGCAGATTGGATTCGTGGTGACCGCGATCGTGTCGATCCTGCTCGCCCTGTTCGTGCGCTCCGCGGTGGACCTGTGGCACGACGTCGGGTCCGTGGGCGTTCCGGCGCTCCTCTTCCCGCTGCTCGCATCCTATCGGCCAGCGTGGCGCCTTCCGCCGGGAGCCGCCGTGGCCTCGATGCTGTCGGGGGGAATCCTGTCCCTGGCCTGGCTCTTTTCGCGCTATTTCGAGTGGACCCCGGGCTACCCCCTGGGCGTCGAACCCATTTACCCGGGGCTGCTTGCGAGCTTCCTCCCAGCCGTCTGGGGCCTCTTACGGAGATCCTCGGAGGGGGCAAAAAAAAGGCCCCCTGGAGGGAACCTTGGGCCCAGGCCGGTGATCTAAATATACGAGAGGGGCGGGATAACCGCCTACGAATCAGCCGGTTAGCTCCGGGTCGCCTCCTAGCGGGGCGCTGGCTGATCGGAACTCTCGATGAGGAACCGAATCCGCGGACCCCCCACAGAGCCGCGGACCTAACACGGAGCTGCGGACCGCAAGACCGCAGTCCTCGCCCCCGCCGGCGGATGCCCGGCGGGGGCCCTTTTTTGCCTCGCCCGTGCGCCGGGTGGCTCCCCCCGCGTATTCTCTCCCGCGATGACGCGCGGGCAGATCAAACCAGGCGGCAATCCTCCGATTCCCTGGGGAAACGCCGCGGCTTGGGGCCTCCTTGCGCTCGTTCTCGCCGCCGTATTCGCGTGGGGCACGTACTCGCGAATCCCGCCGAGCAGCGACGTCTGGGACTATTCGCAGGAGGCGCGGCAGCTCGCGCGGGGCGAGGGCTTCACCTCACTCTACACGTATCCGACGCATCTCGACGCGCACGCGGCGCCGCCGTTCCCGGTGCGATGGCGGATGCCGCTCTACGCCGCGATCGGTGCGGGTTTGCTCGCGATCGGCGTGCCGCTCCCGCTCGGGTATTTCGTCGTGGCGGTGATCGCGCACGCGTTCCTCGTCGCGCTGATCTTCCTGCTCGCCGCCCACCTCCAGTCGCCGAGAGCGGGCACGATGGCCGCGGCCTTCGCCATCGCCTCGCCGATCCTCCTCGATCCGTTCAGCGCGGGACTGAGCCAGGTCCCCACGGCCGCGCTCGGGGTCGCGATCTGGCTCCTGCTCCTCCGCTACGGCCGGCTCTCGTCCGCCGCGCTCGCGGGCGTGCTGGCCTCGGCCGCGTGGTACCTCCGCGGGGAATCGATTCTCATGATGCCTCTCTGGGTCGCATGCGCAGCGCGCGGACGGCGCTGGGATCGCGGTCTGGCGTTCGCGCTCGTGATCGCGGCGCTCTGCCTTCCGTGGATCGCGCACCTGCGCACGCAGACGGGCGCGGGCGCGCCGATCCAGGGCAATCCCATGCTTCTCTACACGGCGGACTATCCCGGCTACTCCTCGACTCGAACCTATCTGGAGACGTTGCCCGGTCCGCTCGCCTACGTGATCGCGCATCCGATCGCGTTCGCGTGGCGCTTCGCGAAGGACGCGGCCGGCTATGGGATGGATCTCCTGTGGGGCCTCGGGCCGATCGCTCTCGGGCTCGGCCTGGCCGGGCTCCTCCTACGCGAGCCGAAGGAACGGTGGAAGGCCCTTCGTCCGGCGGGGTGGCTTCTCGCCGCGGCCGCGGTCCAGATCGCCGCCTTCTCCTGCCTGGAGCGGAGCCCCCGCTTTCTCGTGCCCGCGCTGCCGCTCGTCTGCGTGGCGCTCGGCCTTGCCGCGACGCCGGCGCTCGATCGGATCTGTGGGCGGCGCAATCAGGCCGCGCTCCTCGCGCTCCTCGTCCTCGAGCGCGGGGTGCTGGTCGGCGTCGCGACGCGCGATGCGGAACGGCGCTTCCCGCCGCTCTCTGCGGCCGTGGCGACCCAGCTCCACGACGCGCTCGGGTCCGCCCGGGACGGGATCGTATGGACCGACGTGCCCGATTGGGTCGCGTGGCATCTCGATCGCCCCGCGCTCCTCCTGCCTCTCTGGCGTCAGCGCGAGCGCGTGGCCGCGGACCATCCGGTCGCGGGGGTGTATCTCTCGCCCGGCGCGCGAACGCGAAACGAGGCCGACGGCGAAGCGCGATGGATCCACGCCGCCGACGGCCTCGAGTCGATTCCTGGATTGTCCCCGCCCGAGGCGCTCTCCGCCGGGGGCGAGGTGTTCCTGCCGACGTACTGAGCCGCGCGGTCTACCGCACGCGCGTGTGGGTGATCTCCATCTCGGTGACGAGCAGCTCCATTCCCTGGAACGATTGCGACCCGGTGGGCCGGAGCGGCGGAGAGCTTGGTCATCGTGTCCTCCATCGTTCAGGGAGCTCAGGGGGTGGCTCGCGAGATCGAGGAAGGTTGCACGGCGCCACGCCGCCCGGCCACCGGTGCATTCGGAGGCGGCGTGCCTCCCTGGCACCGCCACCCCCACCTACATCCGAGCTACTTCTTGGCAGGCTCCTTCGGCGCGCTCTTGGTCATGACGTGCGCCTCGATCTTCTTCAGCTCGTCCTGAGTCACCACGTCCTTCTTGACCAGGTCGTTCTTGGACGAGTAGGGACGCCCCGCGATGATCTTGTCCGCCGTCGCATCGGTGACGCCCGGCAGCGTCATGAGCTGGTCCTTGGTGGCGGAGTTCAGATCGATCTTGTGCGAGGCAGACTTCGACGAGTGATGCGTGGACGACTTGTGCATCGTCGTCGAAGTGGTGGTGCTGCCGGTGCCCGCCCAGGCAGCCATGGGCAGCAGCATGCCGAACGCGACGGAGGCCAACACGGTGGTACGAGTCATGACGATTCTCCTGTGGAGGGGGACGTGTTTCGCGCCGGAGTGCCCTCCTGACCGGCGGCGCGAGAGGGCATAGCTGCCCTCGGGGCAAAGGAACGGATGGAATACGGGGAACCGGGCGCGAGACTGGGGAGACGAGGGGGTACGAGCAGCGAAGCAGAGGGGATGGCTGGGTTCGGGGCGGGGCGAGGCCGCATGCTGCGATCCGAGCTGTCGTCAAGGATCGCGGAGAACGATGGGCCTGCGCGCGGGGGACCGCGCCCCGAAACTACCGAGCCATCCCGATTCTGATACGACAGGGAACGAAAAAAGTCGATCCGCCATGCTGCTGCCACGGAGGGGACGCTGGGTACCAGCCCCAGGGAAGTCGCGTGGTCGTTCGGGCGAGGACGCTTGGAGAGGCGAGGATGGGGCGTCGTCCTCGCGGCACGATTAGCATGCTGGGGTCCGGGTCGGCGCGCGGGCTGAGGATGCGGGTACGTGGAACGGCTCGCGGCCATGCCCGGAAATGCGGTAACCGGGCGTAGCTGGCGGGCGGTGTCTCGTGGAGGATTCCATGCGGCGCTCGCCGGCTGCGGGCGGGACAGGATGGCGAGGACTCCGATCGCCATTCCTAGTACCAAGAGCCGCAACGGGTTCAATGCCACACCCTCCCTTGTGCGCTTAGGGCCGACCCGGCCCCGTGTCGCATCCGTGTCTACCCCCGCCTCCCGGGCCGGTTCCTGGGTTCGATTCCATTTTTCTCGCCGATCACGAGGGCAGGATGGCCGAAACTCCCGGCCCCCTGAAATAGCTCAGGAGTCCCCCCGGGCTCTGGGCGCGGGCCAGGGCCAGCACCACTCGGGGCAGCGACAGCGGCTCGCTGTAGACGAGATAGCGATCCTCGAACTCTGGCGCGAACTTCTTCTTCCAGTGGAAGAGCCCCTGGAAGTCGTAGAACCGGGAGAGGTGGTCCATGAGGAAGGTCCGGAGTCGGTCGGAGCCGTCGTAGGCGGCGTCCGGCGCGAGCGCTGTCGCACCCGCCCGGGCGGCAGCCGCCGCGGGCGCATCTGCGGAGCGCGGCTCCACCTTGGCGAGCGCCGACAGGGAGAGCGAGAGCATGTCATCTCCACGCGCGCGCGCGGCCTCCACGGACCTCGCGATGAGGAACTCCATGGCTCCGTTCGGCGCGTCGCGCCGGCGGCGCATGAGATCGAGCGCCCATCCTTCGCGGGCGGGGACCGGGTTCCACGTGAGGAACGCGGCCGCACGCCGCTCCGCCGGACTCCACGCCACGCTCACCCACGACCTCGCGAGATGCTCCGGGTCGAAGCGCCCCATGCAGAAGCCCTTCTCGGATCCGACTCGGTGGCGGAGCCACTCCGCGGAGATGGCGCGGAGCTGCTCCAACACGCCGTCCGGGTCGTGCGCCGGATCGAGCGGATTGATGCCGGGGAGATAGTGGCGGACCTCCCATCCGGCCTCCTCCAGCTTGCGCACGGCGCGGCGCACCTCGCCCATGGCCGAGCCCTCGAGCGTGAACCGCTCGGGCCGGAGCACCGGGTCCTCGCCGATGTGGATCGATCGCCAGCCGAGCGCCTCGTAGATCGGGAGCCGCTCCGGCCTCGACTGGAAGAAGGCGAATGCCCAGTCGTGCTCGCGGCAGAACCGGGCGAAGCCCCGGAGCAGCTCCGGGATCTCCTCCTCCGGGCCGATCGGATCGCCGATCGCGAGGAGCGCGTTCGATTCGAACCGGTACGCGATCACCGCGCGTCCGTTCCCGCTGAAGAAGTAGTCGGAGTCGGGCGCGAGCGCGAACTCGGACACCGACGAGTCGCCGTACTGCCGGAGGAGATCGGCCACGCGGTCGCGTTCGGCGCGGTGACGGCTCTCGTGCACCACGGGGCGGAGCGCGGAAAGGGCGAAGCCCACGATGATCGTGGCCGCGGTGACGTGGAGCGAGTCGAGGAACCACGTGGTGACGCGGTGCTCGCGGCGCGTCATCTCCGCGAGCGCCGGGAGCGAGGAGGTGCCCAGACCGGTCAGCGTGTGCACCGCCTCGCGGATCGCGCCGGCGAGCGACCCGTCGCCACCGGCGCTGCTGAGGAGCACCCAGCACCCCCCGACCGCGTAGACGACGAAGGCCGTGGCCGCAAGGAAGCCGGTCCAGCGGACGTCGGCCAGCGAGATCTCGCGGCTCTTCACGCGGAAGGAGTCCCCGCTGATCGCGAGGACGAACATCAGCGTGGAGGCCGCGATCGCCTCCTCCAGGTCGATGGCCTTGAGGAGGTTGACCGGCACCGACACCGCGCAGAGGAAGAGCGCCAGCACGAACGCCCGGCGCTTCCCGCTCCGAAGCCCCCATGCAGTGACGAGGAGGAGGAGCCCCGAGAGCATGGTGAACGTGCGGCTCGTGTCGATGACCGCGGTCGGGACGAGCCGGCGGAGCGCGACGAGACGGTCGGGCGGGTGGGAGAGAAAGGCGGAGAGGAGGTTGATGACCCCCTGCGCAGCCACGGCGATGGAGAGCACCGTTCGCCGCCAGGGGCGCTCGGCGGGGCTACTCGCTGACCAGGTACTCCTCGGGTCGGATTCCAAGCCGCTCGATCTTATACAGGAGCGTCGTCCGTTTCATACCCCCGAGACTGCGGGCGGCTTCGGCCTTGTTCCCGCCGTGCGCGCGGAGGGCTCGGAGGATCTCTTCCCGTTCGGACGAGGAGCGGGTGAGCTGCTCCCGCGTGCGCCGGAGCGACTCCGCCGTGCGGGCACGCTGCTTCGGAAGAAAGGCCTCGCGCGCCACCACCGCGCCGCTCTCGGCCATGGCCACGACGCGCGCCACCTCGTTCTTGAGCTCGCGCACGTTGCCGGGCCAGGAGTGGGCGCAGAGTATCGCCTCGACGCCGTCGTCCAGGACGAGCTTCTTGCGCGAGGCGGCGACCGCCTGGGCCCAGAAATGGCGAAACAGGGCCCGGATATCCTCTTCTCGCTCGTGGAGGGGCGGTAGCGCGACCGACACGCCGTTCAGTCTGTAGTAGAGGTCGCGCCGGAACACGCCGCGCTCGACCAGATCCTCGAGGCTCGCGTTGGTGGCGGCCACGAGGCGGACGTCGATCTTCCGCAGATCATCCCGACCCAGCGGCCGGAGCTCGCCCGTCTCGAGCACGCGGAGGAGCGTCGCCTGCGCCGCGGGTGATAGCTCTCCGATCTCGTCGAGAAAGAGCGTTCCCTGGTGGGCTGAGGCGATCAGGCCTTCACGCGCGGTGACGGCACCGGTGAAGGCTCCCCGCTCGTGACCGAAGAACTCGCTGTCGATCAGGGTCTGACTGACCGCGCCACAGTTCACCGGGACGAAGGGTCCCTTGCGCCGGTCGCTCATGAGGTGCAGCGCCTTCGCGAGGACTTCTTTGCCGACGCCGCTCTGACCCGTGATGAGAACGGGAATCCGGCTCGGGGCGATGCTCTGGATCGTCGCGACCGCCTCGCTGACCTCGGGATTGCATGTCACGATTCCAAACTTGAGAGCGCCGCCGTCGAGGTTCGGCAGGCCCTGGAGCGCCTCGATGCCCGGCTCGCTCGCGGATGGCTCGGGCTGCGACTCGAAGCCGAGGAGCTTCTCCGCGTGTCGACTCGCATGGGTGAGCCCCAAACGCTCGTAAATGGCGCGCGCCTCCCACAGATGGCGCCGGCCGAGGGTTTGGTCGTCGGAGCTGGTGCTCTGGAGTCTTGCCTCACCCGACCACTGGAGAGCACGAGCCAGTTCGTACGGGATCTCGTACTTCCGCGCGAGTTCGACGCCCTCTGCTATGAGTCTTTGCGCCTTCCTCGGGTTGCCAGATGCCCAATTTGCCATGGCAAGAACACGATGCGTGGCGCATTCCTCGTATCGATCGCCTGTGTCTCGAGCGACCTTCATTCCTCGTGTGCAAGACAGAATCGCCCCATTTGGGTTACCCAGGTTAACGAGGACCTCTCCCATGCGGTGACCAATTTCGGCAACTACGTCGCCGAACGGTGCTGAAGCATCCGTGCTTTCCAGGGCCTTCTGATACAGTATTCTTGCCGTTTCATAATCCCGGATCGCGAGATGGCTATCGCCCATGTACTCAAGGCAAATCGCGTGCTCCCGGGGCATATCGAACGCCAAAAGCTCTTCCGCAGCACCCTCGAGAATATCGAGAGCCTCTCTCGGACTGCCTGTCAGGTTGAGGTATCTGGCTCTCACGAGCCGAGCGTGCAGAATCAGTCTCGGGAGTTCAGCCAGCTGTAGGAATCGCTCCGCCTCGTCCAGTAGGTGTCTTACATCTGAGAACTCTCCGGACTTGAGGTAGACGATCGCGAGGTTGACCCGTAACCCACCAGACT